>JARRQQ010000062.1:2902-15324 GCA_037381725.1 Sedimentisphaerales bacterium | reverse complement strand
AGGACTATGGATCGGATGTTCATGGGCTGCCATTGGCCGATGGCGGGCTTGATCGTCAGCGAGCACGCGCCGGGCTGTCCGATCTCAAGCCGGCCCAGGGTGATCGTCTGGACTTTCTGATAGCTGCCCGTGTTCGGAATCTCGGCCGTGAGTTTTTGGTCAGCCAGAGTGACTTCGCATTTGCCGGCGGCTGTGCTGGCAATCGTCGCAACCACGTCGAAACGAGCGGGCTTGCTGATCTTGAACCGCCAGTCGATCCACGCGCGGGGGTTGACCCAATAGCCAATGCTGGGCTTGCCGTCGATGGTCTCCACGTGGGGAGCGGGGCCTTCAGACGCGTGGATTTCGGCGTCTGTCGCCG
Source organism: Sedimentisphaerales bacterium (assembly GCA_037381725.1). Lineage (GTDB taxonomy): Bacteria > Planctomycetota > Phycisphaerae > Sedimentisphaerales > Anaerobacaceae > JAFGTG01. The sequence goes on along the minus strand of JARRQQ010000062.1, from coordinate 14,963 downwards.
GGAGTGTCACGGAACCATCGGATGCCTGGCCGGGCAGAACGGGTTCGACGTTCAGGGGCTTGCCTTTGACTTCGAGGACGATGACAGTATCGATTGTGTCCGGCGCCTGGGCGGGGACGTTGATCGTCACGCCGTCGGGCACCGGCGCCGTTTCCAGTTCTCGGCCATCGGCCAGGAGCTTGGCGCCGGCGACTGCATTGCGGAGGCCGGGGACGAGCAGCTTGCCATCTGTGGGCCAGTCGAAGACGTGCAGATAGAGTGTTGTGCCGGAGGCGGTCTCTTTCTTCGTGCAGCGGCCCCACGTCAGTTTGTTAAAGGGGCTGGCGGTCGTGGCGTAGATCGATTCGCTGTTGACCTTCATCCATTTGCCGATCTCGGCCAGTCGCTCGATGCTGGCCGGCGGGAACTCGCCTTCAGACGTCGGGCCGATGTTCAGAAGGTAGTTGCCGCCTTTGCTGGAGCAGTCGACGAGGTTGTGAATCAGCGTCTGGGTAGACTTCCAGTGCTGGTCGTGTTTGTTGTAGCCCCAGTGGTTGTTCATCGTCATGCACGATTCCCAATCGACGCCGGGGCCGAAGCCGGTGGCGGGAATCTGCTGTTCCGGCGTGCCATAGTCGCCGACGCGCTCTTTGCCAGCGTCCATCCCTTCCATGCCGGAGCGGGCTTTGCCCACACGGTTATTGATGATAATCTGCGGCTGCAGGCTGCGGACGTAGTTGTAAAGGTCTACGCCGCGGTCGTGCGTCCAGGGCTTCTCCCATTCGCCGTCGAACCACAGGATGCCGATGGGGCCGTAGCGGGTGAGCAGCTCTTTGAGCTGGCCTTTCATGTAAGCGGTGTAGCGGTCCATATCGGGCGGCGTGGCCGGGGCTTTATCGTTCCACGGACGACGCTGACCCCAGTCGGGATGATGCCAGTCCATGATGGAATGGTAGAAACACATCTTGATGCCGGCTTCCCGGCAGGCCTCGGAGAGTTCCTTGAGCGGGTCGCGCTGGAACGGCGTACTCTTGATGCACCAGTCGGTCAAGTCGGAGCGGAACATGCCGAAGCCGTCGTGGTGCTTGCTGGTAATGACGATGTACCTCATCCCGGCGTCCTTGGCCATCCGGACCCACGCCTTGGCATCGAACTTCACCGGGTTGAATTGCTGGGCGTACTTTTCATATTGGGAGACCGGCATTTTCGTTTGTTCCAGGAACCACTCGGCGTAGTTGGTCTTGCCCTGCCACTCGCCCGCCGGGACGGAGTAGACTCCCCAGTGGATGAACATCCCGAAGCGAGCCTCGCGGAACCACTTCATGCGGGCATCGTGCTGCTCCGGCGTCTCGGCGACTTGCTTGGGAGCCTCCGCTGCAAACGCTGATATGGCCAGCGCGACGTTCAGAATCGTTATAGCGGCCACAGCGAACGTAATTCTTCTATGAGAGCCCAGGCTGATCATGGGTAAACCTCCATCAAACCGACCTTTCCAGTTGACGATGACCGACTACACCGCCGGCCCTTTCGCGTATTAGTATGACGTCCGGCCGCGTGATTTTCAAGCCCCTTGCCGGCAACTTACCCTGACCGTACTGACTTCACCTGCGACAAGATCGATACAGACAGCATGGATTCCGGGGCTGAGGATCATGTCGGGGGGAGAATTAAAGGTGTCAGCCTCGCCCATAGGAGGTGCATTTTTTGAGAATTGGCGAGACTTGGGGTTTCATTCTTCGGGGTGATTGCCCGGTAAGAAATGGTCAAGGTGGGGGGAAGGCTATTTCAAGCAATCCGGGTTAATCCCTAAAACGTAATGCTTTATCACGTCTATCTTGGAGGCAGTCTCTGAGCCATCGAAGCCGGTAATATCGTCGTAGCTGATTCTTTTAACGTATTGACGCAGGAAGACTTTGGCGATGGGATTGTACGACCAATGCCAAGGCTCTTCTTCATAGCCGTGTGGCCGACCTTTTCCTTTGGGTATGTAGGGTTGAACGAAGCCGAATCGGCCGGCGTTTCTCACGAGCCATTGATACGTCTTCAATCCTTTTCCTGACTCGAAGTGGGCTTTGTCTACGCTGTTGATATCAATGTCCGTTCCCCAATGATGACGTGACGTTCCGGGCATGGCTGAATATTTCAGGATGATCCTGGCTCTCTCGACGGGATCAGGAACTGTTTTGGCAAGATTCTCTCCACCAACCAGACGCTTACCAGTCCATTTGCTCTGCCAGATCTTTTTCTGATCGTCAAAATTCCGAGTCGCGGAAATGATGACGAGCGAAATTCCATCTGCCTTGGCGGCCTTACGCATCTTTATAAAGGCGTCGTAGACGTCGCTGAGCAGATACAAATGATCGCGGCGGCCATAGGGTGCTTTCACCTTTCTGAAATTCCGATCAGACGCCGGATCGAATTGCCCCAAGAGATGCTTCTTATCTACCTCCAGCGCCTTTGCAGGGTTGTTTTCACGTGCTGGACGGTCGTCCTTCATCTCTCCGGTAACAGCAGCCTGGGTGCCAATCCAAGAGATACATATACAAACCACGAAAACGACGAATATAATTGGAGACTTTTGATATTGTGTCATTTGGTAATAGGTCATTAAGGGTTATATCGTTCACTCCAGATGACATTGTACACGGATTGGTCTTGTTTTCCATAACCTCTTGAATTTATCACATCGGTTCTCATCGAGACACTCGAGCATTGTACTATTTCGAGATGCGAAGCGTCGCGGGAATGTCATTGGGAGGTGTTAACGACAAATCTTGATCGAAGACATAGCACCCGACGACGGGCCAGACCGTGGAGATCGTTGTTGGCTCTTCCTTGGCGGTCTTTTGCTTTTAATCTGACGAGGCCTGGGCACGGAAGTTTTGCCGCATGAAAGATAAAACCGTCGAATCCGATGACGACCTTTTTCGGGCAATTCGCACAAGATACGGTCGATTCTGAGGTATGCCGTGGGCGAAGCGGCACACGCAGTCCCATTTCCTTTCCGGCTGATGATGCACGAAGGTCTCAGCGCCTTCCTCGAAATGGTTCGTTTCACCATAGACCGTTCCCGACGAATCCGAAGGCAACCATTGCGGCGGAACCGGCAAAAGGCAGGCCAGGTGACTCGTTAGTTTTGTGTCGGTGTTACCCATACACAGACAGTATTTCTGCCATTCCAAAGGACGGTTTTGCATGGCTAACAGCTCAAAGCTGTGAAACGCTTCATGTTTGAGCACGTTTTCATCCGCGAAAGCATAAAGATGGATGGTCGCTGACGGGTCCGTTTCGACGACCTGGCCGGCGAGAATCAGGCTCAATGGAGAGAACGGCTCATACTTGACGGGACCGATGTTCCCTCGCATGTGAGAGGGCAGTTCCGCCAAAACGCGGTCGATCTTCTTTTGGCCCATGCAACCGGCGCAAGCAAGAAGAATGCTCAAAAAAGGCACAATTCTCATCACGGAATCTCCCTGGTTCTCTTTGGGACAGGCCACCCTCCTCGGCACCTTTGGTCGTCCAGAGTTCAATGCAGGTCTTGAAACCTCCCAGAAGGATGTCTCAAGGATCTTTGATGAAGCAGCCATGACCCGACCTCCTGAACATTCCACCCCGTCTCCTCTCGTAACCGCACACACCAAACCAAGTGGTGTGCCTTAAATGGCTCTTGACCTCTTCATCTCCCCAATAATTGACCTCCGAGGACTGTACGCAATCAATAGATTGAATACACACAAATTCATTTTACCAGATGAGCTCGTGACATGCAAGTCCTACGAAGAAAAATCTCCTTTTGCAGGACGATTTTGTCATTCTTGGCGAAAGAATCTACGTTTTCAGGCAAAGAACACTCCGCGTGGCCGTCCTGCTCATGGACGACCGGTCGTCAAGAGACAAAATAAGCAAAGCGTGTATGATTGAAGGTAGATTACTCATCTGGAAACGGAGGCAGGGCAGTCGCGCTGCATTCCGGCGGATCTATGAAAAGTACGAAGGCGATTCGCGAACGTTGGCCGCTACAACCGCGTCGAAGTCATGGCCGTGATTGATGCTCAATTATGCGTCTCTTTTTCCTTTCTTCTACCCCCTGGCTTCGTCCGGGACGATGGCGACGGTCATTTTCTTGGTATGGCGGATGATGCCGATCTCGGATTTGCGGCCGATCAGTTCCTCGGTAAGCTGGCTTTGAAGATTGTCGAGGCCGGAGATAAGCTGGCCGTTAAAAGCAATGATAATATCGCCCGCAAGCAGGCCGGCTCTTTCAGCCGCACTGTTCTTTTCCACGGACGCGATCAGGACGCCTTTTTCGGCGGTCAAGTCGTAGAAACGGACAATCCGGCGGTGCAGTTGGACCGTCTGCCCGGCTATCCCAATGTAGCTTCTTCGGACCCGGCCCTCTTTGATGAGCTGGGCGGCGATGAGCTTGGCGGTATTGATCTCCGTGGCGAAGCAAATGCCCTGGGCCGGCAAGATCATGGCGGTATTGACACCGATCACCTCTCCCCGGCAGTCCACCAAAGGACCGCCCGAATTTCCCGGATTCAACGCGGCGTCCGTCTGAATCACGTTGTCCAGCAGCCGGCCCGTATAGGAGCGAAGCGAACGGCCCAGCGCGCTGACGACCCCCGCCGTGACGGTGCATTGAAACCCGTACGGATTGCCGACGGCGATGACAAGCTGGCCGACCTTGATGGCTTGTGAATCGCCGAGAACCGCCGGCACGAGGTCGGGCGCGTCGATTCGGATAACTGCTAGATCGGTCCCCGGATCGTCCCCGATGAGGCTCGCCTGAACCGACCGCCCGTCGTTCAGGGTCACTTCGATCCCGGAGGCATGTTGCACAACGTGGCTGTTGGTCAGAATAAACCCGTCGGGCGTGAAGACAAAGCCTGAGCCGCTCCCGCCTCTTCTTCGGCTGGGCCTGTTCGGCGTCTTGATCGCCTCTTGTTGAACGTCTATTTTTACGACGGCCAGACTGACTTCTTCCACGGCGCCGACAACAGCTCTGGAATAGGCATCCAAATTAGTTTGTTCTTCTTCATTTTCCATGGGATTTTCGTATGAGGAACATAATAGTACTCATCCCTACAAGTATGGGCCTGCCGACGTGTGAGATGATTGTCGCTCCTGGCATAAATCACGGTAGAAGCAGGACTTTACCGCTGGTCATGTGGTGCTTATACCTGGCCAGGCCGCGCGCAAAGTCATCCAGCGACAGACGGGCCTGGACGGCGGTACTTAAATCGGTAGAAAGCAATTTCTGGATACGGCCCGCGATGCGACGCTGGCTAAGCATGTTCTTCGTACGCAGCCACGAGCTGAGCCAGAAACCTTCAACCCGCTTTCGTTCGAAAATTAGGAAGGCCGGATCGACCTGTGAGGGCTTTAGCGACAGCGCACCGTAAACAAGGAGACGGCTGCCCTGGGGTTGGGCACGGAGGATGCGCCCCGACATTTCACCCCCGATGGCGTCAAATCCGATGCCGGCGCCCAGTGTGTGGCACAAGTCTTTAAGAGTCGCGTCAAATTCCGGAGCGTTTTCGTTCAAGACGTGTTCGGCGCCCATGCTGCGCAAAAGCTCTTCCTGCTCGGTCCGGCGGACGATGTTAATTGTCGTGATGGAAAGCCTCTGCGCCAGTCTGACGATCATGCGACCCAGCGCGCCGGCGGCTGCCGATTGCACTACCACCCGATGCCCACCTTTTCGCGCCTGCTCTAACAAGCCCCAGGCGGTCATCGGATTAATCAACAAGCTCGCTCCCTCCTCTATGCTCACTTCTTTGTTTAGCGGAATGCAACGATTTGCATTGGTTACGAGGTATTGCGCCCAGGTTCCCCCATCGATGTTTGGCTCCGCAGCCGAACATGCGACGCGCTTGCCCATCAAGAATCGCGGCATCAGGCCGCTTCCGGCCGCCACAACCGTTCCGCTTCCTTCAAAGCCCGGAATCGTGGGCAATGATTTCTTGAAGCCGTAGAAACCCTTGATAAACGCCAGGTCCGATGGATTCACGGGCGACGCGGCTATCTGAACCAGCACCTGTCCCGGCCCCGGGCGCGGCACCGGCGCCTCGTCGACCGTGATGCTTTCCGGCCCGCCCTCGTAGTCCCGCAGCAGCACGGCCCGCATGGTGGCAGGTATGGCATTCATACGCCAGTAACCTCAAGACTCCTCTTAGATTCATGCTCCTGGCAGCGTCTCTTTCTCATTCTTCGTCCACGACTTGGCTCAGCGCTTCTCGTACTCGTCGTGACGACGCCACCAAATGCCCGTCTCGTTGCGGCCCTTGGGGGCGCGGTCGAGCCACGGGTACATTCCCCAGAGCACGTCCAGGCCGCGTGAATACGTGGAATAGGTGTGGTAAATGACACCGCCTTCGAGCGCGAATGCGCTCATGCCCGGCCTTTCGCGTATGTAGGTGGCCGTGTCGGTTCCGCACATGGCTGCGAACGTCGCCGGCCCTTCGGGCGTCGAGCGCGAAATCTCCGCCGGTGACCTTTCCCGGCCCGGTAATGCCGCCTCGCGCCGGTAGTTGTATTCAACGCCACCCTCGCGCTGCTGCTCCTCGGTAAACCCGACGCTGAAATCGAAGTTGAAATCGCTGCCGAACGAGGACGCCCACGGAAAGGTCCAACCCATCCGCCGCTTGTATGTCTGCAGCTTTGCCAGCGGTGCACGTGAGATCGCCCAGAGCATGACGTCATGGTTAGCCAGGTGCACGACAACCCCGTTGAAGCCGTCCGCGATGGACGAGCAGGAGGGGCAACCGGCGGCGTAGTCAGGCCCGAACATAAAGTGGTAAACGAGGAGCTGCGAGCGCCCTTGGAAGAGGTCCGCCAGCGAGGCGTTCCCCTCGTCGGTCTCGAATCGATACCCCTTCTCGACCCGGACCCACGGCAACTCCTGACGTCGCCGCGCCAGCTCATCGCTGCGCCGCGTTAGCTCCTTCTCCGCCTTGAGCAATTCGAGCCGCGCCGTAAGCCATTCAGCCCGCGACTCCACCCTCGGATGGCTCGTTTGGTTCTTCTCTGTAATGGTTTTCATTTGTTCTCTTTCTGCTTGGGTTTTGGGGTTGATATTCTTGGCGCCATCCTCAGCACGAGGTTTCTTCACGACCGCGGCGTTCAATCACTGCCTGTATGCCCGCTCCAGAGTTGCGATGTCCATCTTCTTCATCTGAAGCATGGCCTTCATAGCTCTTTCCGATTTCTCCGCGTCCTTGTCCTGCAGCATCCGGCCCAAGACGGTGGGCACGATCTGCCATGACAGGCCGAACTTGTCCGTTAGCCAGCCGCACTGCACTTCCTGCCCGCCGTCGCAGAGCTTAGCCCACAACTCGTCCACCTCCTGCTGTGTTTCGCAGTTCACGATGAACGAGATCGCCGGGGAGAACGTGAACTCCGGCCCGCCGTTCAAGGCGAGGAATTCCTGCCCGTCCAGCTCGAACTTCACGGTCATGACCGTTCCCTCGGGCCTCCCGGACGCCTCCGCTCCGGCCGGACCGTAACGGGTGACGTCCGTAATCTTCGAGTTCTTGAAAACGGAGGTATAGAACTCCGCAGCCGCCTCAGCCTGACCGTCGAACCACAAACATGGTGTAAGCTTTTGCATCGGTTGTCTCCTTGTTCAGATACAGCAGACGCCTCAGCAGCGGCTATCACGAGCAGCCGGGATTTACGACGTCACGCCTTCACAAGCGGGTCGCCGGAGCCAGAATTCCCCTAAGCCACCTCGACGTTTGCGTAGTGCTGCCAGATGCCGTGCAAATTACATTTGATCGTCGCCACGAGAGAGACCCTTTTGCCCTTGAGGTTGTCACCGAGCACAACGGCAAATCTTGTTTCCGATTTCAGATATCCATGAGAGCGGAAGACAACCGTGCCGGCCGGCTCGTTACCGATGCTCAGTTGCGCGTGTTCAATCCAGTGCGTCGGCCCCATGGGATGGAGCATCTGGCCTATGCTCACGCGCACGTTGAAAATCTCTCCCGCCTCGACCTTCGCAGGTGCGGTGATGACCGGGACGTGCAACTTTTCCAGGACCGTTTCATTCTCCGGATTCTTCAGCCGATTGATTCCTTTCCAGAGATTCTTGTCCACTTGAACGGGAAAATATTCCTGTCCGAGACTCAATCCGCCAGCCGAGACGACCGATCCTGCGCCGACTGCTACCGCCCTTAGGAAGTTTCTTCTTTCCATGTGTTTTCTCCTGATCTATTTGATGAATGTGCCGTTGTTGTATTCCGCAAAAGCCTCTCGTAGTTCCTCTCGCGTGTTCATGACAATGGGACCGTACCAGGCCACCGGCTCGTTGAGAGGCTTTCCGGAAATTAGCAGAAACCTCGCCGGCTCGTCCTTCGCGGTGACGTTGATTTCATCTCCCTGTTCATAGAGCACGACGCTCTGCGAGCCGATCAGACAGTCCCGGTCGAAATCAAAGTAGTTGGCGCCTTCCATTTCGTAGGCGAAGGAGTCTTTGCCTTTGTCGAAATAGGCTTGTCCGTCAATAACGTAGGCGAAGACTGTATGATCGGGCTTGGTGGAGTGGACAAACGTCGCCCCGGCCGGAACCGACACGTCGAGATACTCCGGATCAATCACGATGTCCGTGACGGGGCCCTGAGCGCCGTCAACTTTCCCCGAGATGATCCTGATCGTGGTTCCATCCTGGCGCTTCACCTCCGGGATTGTATCTTTCTTCACGTCGCGATAGCGCGGCCCCATCATCTTTTGCGTGGCAGGCAGATTGGCCCACAGTTGAAATCCGCCCATGAGACCCTGGGCGTCGCCTTTGGGCATCTCCTGGTGGATCACACCGCTGCCGGCCGTCATCCACTGCACGTCGCCGGGCGAAATAACGCCTTTGTTGCCCATACTGTCACCGTGCTCGACATCGCCATCGAGCATATAGGTGATCGTTTCGATGCCGCGATGGGGATGCCAGGGAAATCCCGGCAGATAATGGTCCGGATCGTCGGAACGAAAATCATCCAACAAGAGGAACGGATCGAACTGGGGCACGTGGTCAAATCCGAAGGCTCTGTTGAGATGTACCCCCGCTCCTTCAATGGTCGGTTTGCTTTTCAGTGTCTTCTTGATCCTGCGTATCGTCTTCACACACGGTCTCCTTCTTCGCCAGGGCACTATTTCCCTCGGAACACACCTTCTATCGCAATCTCGGCCAGCGGGCGCCTGTCGTTGGGCGATCCCATCTTCTGAAGGTTTTCCGGTAAGTCTTCTTTCCTTCCCTTCTTGCCTATCGCAATCATCGCGCAGACCTCGTAGTGGTCTGGGATTTCTAGTACCGCGCGCGCCTTTTCATAGTCGAAACCTTGCATCCCGTGCACGACGAGACCTTTGAGCGAGCCTTGCAGGGCCAGGTTCTCCCACGCCGCACCGGTGTCGTACATGTTTGTCCGTGACGGCTTCTCATTGTGCTCGAAGTTCTTTCGCGATATGACAACGACCAGCACGGCCGCGTTCTTCGCCCACGTCTTATTGCCCTGAACCAACAAATCGAAAAACACGTCCCAGTTCAGCGTGTCTCTTTTTGCATAAAGAAATCTTCTTTGCTGGGCGTTATATGAGGAAGGGGCCCATCGCGCCGCCTCAAAAAGAGGCATCAGCTCACCGTCAGTCAGCGATTCTCCGGACATGGCACGGGGCGACCATCTGTTGAGGAACAGAGGGACAATTGTGCTTTCGGCTACTCTGGCCTCTTTCACTTCCGCCTTCAGTTCAGTTATCATGCCTTCTCCAATCTCCGTTCATCTGTCCTTGCCTTTCAAAATGGACCACTCATATATCAGTTCGGCAGCATCTGCTCACCGCCTGTCAGGGCGACACCTCCAGGAGTCGGCCTGTGTCAACGTCATAGATGAAACCTCGAACTCGGAGGTTCTCGGGTACCCATGGGTGTGATCTCACCTTTCAGATCTGCTCCCGCACATTTTTTTCCAAATCACTGAAGGCGAGGAATCTAGCGGGTACGACCGGCACCCTGCCCGTTTCACGCTCTAACCGCGCCGCCAAGTCCTCGTCCTTGAAGGTGAGCATGCCGCATTTCGTGTTGTTGATGATCATGAACTCCCGCGTCCCCCCGATGTGGTAGGAGATGATCAGTGATCGCAGCACATCCTCTGTCACGATCCCCCCAGCATTCCGAAGGATGTGCGCATCGCCCAATTCCATCCCCAAGAGTTTCGATACGTGCAGCCGGCAGTCCAAGCACGCCAGCACAGCTAGCCTGAGTCGCGGCGGCCTCCCCGGCAGACCACCTTGCGTGAACTGTTCGGCGTATCTCCGGTTCCTGTCTCGCACCTCATCGATAGCAGGGGTCATCGTCTCCTCGGTCTCTTTCGACACTTGCATACGACCAACTCCTTTCCCTTGCTCCTCGCCTGAATTCTCTTGTGCTGTGCCTCAGGATAGCACTCACACAAAGATGAACATGCTGATGAGCCAGCCACCCAGACGAGAGGAGATTCAACTCAGGATCATAGCATCCTCGAGAAGCTCATTCTGCGGATCAATCAAAAGCAGGGCAACGTCCTTGGGATTGATCGTGATATTTTCTATGCGCGCACTCGTAAGATTCTCCCTTGCGTTTGGCTTATCTCTATTTTGCATTTAATACCCAGAATTATCTTTAGTTTTCGACGTCTTTAATTTCCACGTTTAGCCTGGGCGCAGGGCGAGCTTGCCGAGATAGTGTGTGTTAAGGGCACGCTGAGCATCGGCGGCCTGATCCAGCGGGAACGTTCGCGCAACGTGGACCTCGAACGAACCCGACTCAATCAGACGGTTTAGCTTCGCGATCTCTTGCGGGTCGGGCATGCCGTCGTAACTCTGCACGGTCAGCGTCGAGCGCACCTGTGGCACGGGCTGGACACCGTTTGGGTAAGCGACGCGCCCGCCGTCACGCACTCCCACCAGGGCCTTCTCGGCCGCTTCGCCGCCGGCCGTGAGCAGGGCGGCGTGCCCATCTATCGTTGCATCGGCGCCCAGTCGTCTGGCCAGCGCCACGCCGTCGTCGCCCGACGCCACCGCCAACACGCGAGCGCCCATCGTTTTGGCGAGCTGCACGGCCATATGTCCGATACCGCCGCTGGCTCCGAAGATAAGCACGGATTCGCCTTCTTTTAGACCCAGCGTGTCATCGAGGCCGCGAAGGGCGGTCACCGCGTCCACCGGCATCGCGCCAGCCTGTTCGGTCGTCAGATCGCCGGGGATGAGGGAAACGTTTTCCGCTTTCACCGAGATGTATTCAGCATAAAATCCGCCCTTGGGATTCATGAGGCTCAGACCGTAGACGCGATCCCCTTCTTGGAATTCGGTGACGTCCTCTCCCACGGCGACAACCGTCCCCGCGCCGTCCGAGCCGAGCACGTACGGAAACTTCGGCTCGACGCCGAACATCTTGGCGAATTCACCTTCACGCTCGAACGGATCCCATGCGCCAACGCCCGCCGATTCGACGTGGATCAGGACCTCGTCCGGCCCGACGTCGGGCACCTCAAGTGTCTGCACAGTTAGTGTATCCAGACCACCAAAGTGATTGATCGCCACGGCCTGCATGGTTTTTTGTAGTGTCTGTTTCACAGTTCGTCCCTTTCACACGTGACGGCCCTCTTGCCGCCGCCTTCTGTTGATGCTCACAACTCCTGCCGGCTCGCCAGGTAATCGGCCAGCTTATCAAACACTCATTCCAGCCCTGACGACACATGTCACGCTCGGAACCGGGCTTGACGGGAGAATACCGCACTGTCACCTCCGTCTTTCCTTCACGGTCGGCGAACGTTACCTCGATCAGCGCTTCGGCCGGCCAGTCGGGGCTCATACCGTAGCTCTCCGGTGAAACGGGATTGCCGTTTTCATCGGCGAAGCTGTCGGTGCCGACAATTCGCTCCGGCTCGACAATCTCGCGATAGACGCCCCGTGACCAATAGTCTTTGCCTTCGGGCGAGCGCATACAGTTCAAATAGCCGCCGCCGGGACGCAAATCAACTTTGGATACGGGGCAGGTAAAGCCCTTCGGCGACCACCAATGCCTCAGATGCTTCGGCTGCGTCCAGGCCTCGAA
>JARRQQ010000062.1:0-2887 GCA_037381725.1 Sedimentisphaerales bacterium | reverse complement strand
CCTCGAAAACCATCTCTCGGGGCGCGTCCAGAATACGCGTGAGCGTGAGCGTTCGATCTGCAATTTGCTGTGTTGGCTTATTCTTCGTTGTGGCCATGAGTCTTCTCCTAATTCAAGGGCTTCAGCCTCCGTCCACGCCTGTCATGGCGAGGGTGAATACAGACACTCCGTTGCCCGCTGCCAACCTCTCGTCCTTCGACATTTCATCCGGCATGGGCGCCTGCCGTCAGGCCGGTTGCTTCTGATGGCTGAAGAATTCCTCGGCGCGTTTCTCAAGCTGCTCGGGGCTGACGTCCTCCTTGTGAGTCGCCACCATCCAGATGTGACCGAATGGATCTTTGAGCATGCCCATTCGGTCCCCCCAGAACGCGTCGTCTACCTGCATCAGTGCGTGGCCGCCGGCTTCTACCGCCCGGTCGAACACCTTGTCCACGTCATCCGTGTAGATGTAGAGGGTCCCGGTTGTGCCCTTCAAATCATCGGGCGACCTGGAGCAGTTCTCATGCCCTTCATGGGGCGCGCACTCGTCGGCAAGCATGATGATCGAATCTCCGATCTTTATCGCCGCGTGCATAACCTTGCCGTCGGGCCGGTCGTGGCGAGATAACACCTCGGCGCCGAAGGCCTTCTCGTAGTACTCAATGGCTTCTTTAGTTCCGCGAATCGTCAAACTCGGCGTCACCGAGTGATAACCTTTCGGAATTGATCTAATTTCCGTTTCCATTTTCAGTCTCCTTGTCAGTTGCTTTGTTACAACGTCTATGTAAACTACGTTGTTCTTAAAGCCTCCTCCGCAACCCTACAATAAGGAGAATACTGAATCCAAGGCTCCATATTGCTCAGTAGGGCCGTAGCGCGACCTCCTAGACAGGCACACAACGCCTTCCGGACCCGTGTGTTACATACTCCGGCTATGCCCATGGCCTGAAGTGCGGGTCCCGCGGCGCACCGAAGACCCGCGTAATCTCCGGCACCCGGCCCTGACCGGCCTTACTAGTGTTCGGTATTGAACGTCAGACAAAGGGCGTCCCCCTCCTTGCGTCCGACCATGATGCCTTCGGCCCCACATTGGAGACGGTGGTTGTACTGGCACTGACCCACGCGACAGGCGCCTACACGACCAATTTGCGCCGGATCGCCCGCCTTCCTCTTCGCGGCTGCCGCCATCCAGAACGTATCGCACCTCGGATTGTCGCCGTCGCCGATCGTGACGGCTATCGCGTGGCATTGTTTGCGCCTGTTGTAATCGCAATCCGTGATATCACACGACCGTACATACGGCACTTCCATCGGAGCCATTTTCATAGTCTAATCCCTTTCAAAACACTCGATCAATCCCTTCTCTTGCCTCGACACTGCCGAGCAATGGCATTCTTCCTAAGTCTTCCTCATCAGTCCCGCAATAAGGAGAATACTGAGTTCGACGGTGCGTTATTGCTCAGGATGAATGCTAATAGGTCAATGGGCTAAGCAGAATCCGAGAGCGGATGGTTTGCCCTTGCCTTCAGATCGCTCGACTGATATAAATCTTCGGCTATGAAGACGAAATTAGCTGTACCCATAGCCGCGAAGAATCCGGACCAGGCCCGACGACAAGTCAAGGCGGCACGAGCTGCAGACGCAGACGTCATTGAGCTGAGGGTCGATTACATCGAGCATCTGACGACCCACCTGGTCGAGAAGCTGGTTGCTGACGCGAAGAGCGGTGGTGAGAAACCCATGCCCGTCATTGTGACTTGTCGTGACAGGCGGCAGGGCGGGGTCATTGACTATCCGCACGCATTACGGATCGACGTGTTGATCGCGGCGGTGAAAGCCGGGGCGGAGTTTGTGGACCTTGAGTACGACAACTTCCGTTTCACCGAGAGTCAGGAGAGAATCAGAAGAGCTCTGGCACAAAGCCCAAAGGCCCGGCTGATACTGTCCGCCCACAATTTCGAGGCAGAATTCGACAATATCGGCAAGCTGTATCGTGACATATCGAGCGTTTGCCCGGAGGCGATCCCCAAGCTTGTCTACACCGCCCGTCATATCAACGATTGCTTCGAGGCCTTTGACCTGCTCCACCAAACCGGCGGTGAGCGCACCGTCTTCTGCATGGGCGAAGCCGGCTTGATTAGCAGAATCCTCACCGCAAAACTCGGTGGTTTCCTGACCTTTGCGAGCATCGACGAGCAAAAAGCAACCGCGCCGGGCCAGTTGACCGTGGGGCAGCTCAGGAATCTGTACCGCTTCGACGGCGTCGACGCCGAGACCGAGTTGTTCGGGGTGATCGCCGACCCGGTCGGCCACTCGCTCAGCCCCGCCATCCATAATGCGTGCTTTGCCGAGAAGGGCATGAACAAGCTCTATCTACCGCTGTTAGTCAAAGGCGCATCACACGAATTCGAGACTTTTGTCAATAACGTCCGGCTGCGCACATGGCTACACTTCCGGGGTTTCAGCGTCACTATTCCACACAAGCAGAGCGCCCTGAACTACGTCGAGGCCAATCAAGGCTCCGTTGAACCGCTGGCGAAAAAGATCGGAGCGGCCAATACCCTCCTCATCGGCCCGAACGGAAAGCTGGCCGCCTACAACACCGACTATGCCGGCGCTCTGGACGCAATCATAGCCGGGATGGGAATCACCCGAACCGATCTGAGCGGTTTGCCGGTCGCCATCGTCGGTGCCGGCGGCGTAGCGCGGGCCATCGTCGCGGGCCTCAGCGACGCCGTCGACCAAATCAGAATCTACAAAAGCACTGTCGATAAAGCCGAGAGACTCGCCGCCGAGTTCAATTGTGAGTTCGCGCCACTGGGCGCTCTGCTTGTGTGGAATAGTGACGCTGAAACCCCGGAAGTGTAGCCATGTGCGCAGCCGGACGTTATTGGCAAAAGTCTCGAAT
>JARRQQ010000061.1:0-27545 GCA_037381725.1 Sedimentisphaerales bacterium | reverse complement strand
TCCAGCCCAATCGACGAGATCGCGCTCATCATATCCACCAGCGGATTGGCGCCCTTTCGGATCGGGCCGAAGCATCCGCGGCACGGCATATAGCCCTTGATGCAGCGCGGAATCGTGACGCCGTCGCCGTTTCCTTCTTTGTGGCTACAGCCCGCCAACGTGACCGGTCCGAGGCACAGATACCCCTGCTCCATGAAACACCGGGTATTGTCCCACGCCTTGCCCTGCTCGAATTCCACCGAGTCAAGGGTCCTTTTGATCTGGCCACCCGCAGCCTTCTTTTCGCGTTTGAGTGGACACTCGTCACAGACACTTCTTTCTTCGAGCTTGAATTCCTTGCCTTCGAGAAGGCAGGTCAGCGCCTTGACGACGAGGTTGGGGTTGGTCGGACAGCCGGGAATGTAAACGTCCACCGGCACGACTTCGTCGACGGCGTACACCCTGTCGAGCAAAGGCGGGAGATTCTCGCTGGGTGTCTCGGCGACTTCCGTCGTCTTCGATTCCTTGAAGACCTTCTTGTACAAGTCCTCAAGTGGAAACATGTTGGCCATGGCGGGAATTCCGCCAAAGCACGCGCACGAGCCCAAAGCGATGAGCGTCTTGCACTTCTTCCTCATCTCCTCGGTGACGTGCTTTTCTTTTTCGTTCCGCACGCCGCCGGAGATGATCCCCACGTCCGCCTCGGGAATCTCCATTTGCTCTTTTTCGCCGGTCTGGCCGAAATACTTGTGGTCCATCAACACGGGCATGTGGACGAAGTCGAGCTGGGGGAGGAGGTCCAGCAGAGGCTCCCCGATGTCCAGTATCGTGACTTCGCATCCTCCACAGATGTTGAGCCATTCTTCTGCTACTTTTACCGCCACAGTACTACCTCCTTTCTAAGAGATATCTTGTTAAAGGCATTGCCTACGTGGTAATTCGTTTGCAGTCGCCGGCTGTCCCGGCAAGCTACGTCAGCTCAATCTCGGTCGCGACCCGGCGCGTGTAGACGACGATCTTTCCGTCCTCGCTGCAAGTCCGGACGTCGAAGCCTTTTTCGCGGTATTCCTTCTCTGCCGCGGCGGCCTTCTTCTTGTCGTCGTACTCATGGCCGTCCCACATGTACTTCTTACCCTCGAATAATTGCGATTTGACTGCCATCTTTCATAACCTCGATTCTCGATACTCGCCGAGTATCTACTATTCTCATACTCTGTACGGACTCGGCCCCAGCGCCCGAACCGCCTCGGTCATTTCCCGAATCACCTCCGCAAACCGGGGGCCTTCGGAGGCCGAGACCCATTCCAGCCTGAACCGTTCAGGCTCGATGCCAAAGTCTTCGAGCATCAGCTCGATGGCCTCTTTTCTGTTCTCGGCCGCGACGTTGCCTTCGAGATAATGGCAATCGCCAATGTGACAGCCGCAAATCAGGACGCCGTCGGCGCCTTTGGTCAAGGCGTCGATCACGAGGTTTGGATGCACCATTCCCGAGCACATCACCCGGACGACCCGCAGGTTCGGCGGGTATTGAATCCGGGAGACGCCGGCAAGGTCCGCCCCGGCGTAAGAGCACCAGTTGCAGCAGAAACCGATAATCAACGGCTCAAATTCTTCATTTGCCATATTGAGCGAACTCCTCATCGTGTCGAGGGCGTCTCGCCCTCGAATCACGGGCAAGATGCCCGCGACACTTTTTCTTCCTAAAAATATTGCCTAACCTTCAATTTTGCAGAACTCTCAGTTCCCTGCCAAGGCAGCTTCCACCATCGCACCCAACTGTTCGAGCCTGAACCCACGAATGTACACGCCCTTCTTCGGGCACGTCGCCTGGCAGACCCCACAGCCTTTGCATAATGCGCCGTCTCTCTCGATGGTCTTCTTGATGCTGCCCTGGTACATATATTCAATGAGCGTCAATGCGTTGTATGGACATGGATCGATGCAGTACGCGCAGCCGTCGCAGTTATCGTCGATGATTTCCGATATTGTGGCCTCCAGCTCGATTTCGTCCTTGGCCAAAAGCGTGGTGGCTCTCGCGGCGGCAGCTTCCGCCTGCGCGATGCTCTCTTCGACCGCTTTCGGGCTGTGAGCCAGACCGCACATGAATACGCCGTCGGTAGCGAAGTCGACGGGGCGAAGCTTCATGTGGGCTTCGAGGAAGAACTTGTCCTGATTCAGCGGTATCTTAAAAAGCTTGCCAACGTTGTCGGCGCCTTCGTTGGGAATGATCGCGGCGGCGAGCACCACGAGGTCGCAGTCGAGTGTCACGGGAGCGTTCAAGATGGGATCAACACTGGAGACGCTCAAACGCCCATTCTGAGCAGCGACCTCCGGCTTTTGATTTTCCTCGTAACGAATGAAGCGCACTCCCAGGTCTCTCGCCCTTCGATAGTGCTCTTCTCGCATGCCGTACGTCCTGACGTCGCGATAGAGCACGTAAACGTCGGTCTCGGGACGCATTTCCTTCAGAGCAATGCCGTTCTTGACCGCCTGCGAGCAGCATATCCGGCTGCAATACGGTCTTTCCTCATCTCTCGAACCGACGCACTGAATCATCACGACGGACTTGGCTTTTTCCAACTCTGGCTTGTTCTGAGCCATCCATTCGTCCAGGTTCCGCTGCGTGATGACGCGCGGATCCTTGCCGTAAAGGTATTCGGTCGGCTCGTATTCGGCGGCGCCGGTTGCGACAATAGCCGCGCCGTGAGAGACTTTGGTCTCCGCGCCGTCGTGGTTGCGTATCGTGGATTTGAAGTTGCCTACGGACCCTTCGACCGCGACGACCTCGCTGTCCAGGTACACCTCTATGTTCGGATGGGCGTTGACCTTGTCGATCGTCTCGGCCAGTTTCTGTTCCGTGTTTGCTCCGCTGAGCAGGCCATGTATATGCCGGAAGTTTCCTCCCAGCTCCTTGTCTCTTTCGACCAGATGAGTCTTGAATCCCTGGCCAGCCAAATTCAGGGCCGCGGTCATGCCCGCCAGGCCCCCGCCGATCACGAGGGCGCCGTGGTTGACCTTCAGGCTGCCCTTGTACAAAGGCTCTAACATTCGGGCCTTGGCCACCGCCATCCTGACTAAGTCTCTGGCTTTCTCAGTGGCCGCTTGCGGCTCGTTCATGTGCACCCACGTGCACTGGTCGCGGATGTTCGCCATCTCGAAGAGATACTCGTTCAGCCCAGCCTGCCGGCACGTGTCCCGGAAGAGCGGCTCGTGGGTCCTCGGGCTGCACGAAGCCACCACCACTCGATTAAGATCGTGCTCCTTGATGAGCTCGGTGATTTTCTGCTGGGCATCGGTCGAGCAGGTATAGAGATTGTCCTCGGCATAGACGACGTTGGGCAGGGTCTTGGCATACTCGACGACGCTCGGCACGTCGGCGTAACCGCCAATGTTCCGGCCGCAATGGCAAACGAACACGCCAACGCGAGGCTCCTGGCCGTCGACGCTCTTTTCCGGGGGATATTCCTTGCGAGTGATGAGCGTGCCTCGTTCGTCTTTGAGGAACGCCATGGCCTTGCTCGCTCCGGCCGAGGCCTCGGTGACCGTCTCGGGGATGTCCTTCGGCCCGGCGAACGGCCCGCAGACGTAGATGCCGGGTTTTGATGTTTCAACGGGAGCAAAGCGTTGCGTGCTGGCGAAGCCGTGCTCGTTCAGATCGATGTCGAACTTGGCCGCCAGCTCACGCACCTCGGCGGGAGGTCGCATCCCCGTGGACAGCACGACCATGTTGAACTCTTCGGCGGTGATATCGCCGTCGTCGTTCTGGTAGGTGATTTTCAGGTCGTTGGTAGCGGCGATCTCCTTGACGGAGGAAGGATAACACCGAATGTATCGTACGCCAAGCTCCTTAGCCCGCTCGAAGTAGGCGTCGAATCCCTTTCCGTAAGCCCGCATGTCGATATAGAAGATCGTGCAATCGAGATCGGGCGAGTGCTCTTTGGCGATAATTGCTTCTTTGGTCGCATACATGCAGCAGACGGAGGAGCAATAGTTCCTCTCGACCTCTCGCGAGCCGACGCACTGGATCCACGCGATGCGCTTCGGATGTTTCTTATCGGAAGACCGAAGGATCTCGCCCAGATACGGACCGCTGGCGGATAGGAGCCGCTCGAACTGCATACTCGATATGACGTTGGGATACCGGTCGTAACCGAGTTCCTTCTGGAGATCGGGCTTGAAATGCTCGTATCCCGGCGCGAGGACCACAGCGCCGACCTTCACATCCTCGACCTCGTCGTTCTGCTCGTAGTCAATCGCCTTGGCCTCGCAGAAATTCTCGCAGGACATGCAAACGTCTTTGAGGAAGTGCATGCATGTATTTCGGTCAATTACGGCAACCTTGGGGATGGCTTGAGGGAACGGGATATAGATGGATGATCGTCTGGCCAGAGCCATGTCGTACTCGGATAGGATGGGCCTGGGCTCGCGCAGTGTCACTTTGGATAAATCCACCACGTCCACGGGACAGACAACCTTGCAAGCACCGCAGGCGATACAAATGGGCGAATGCTTGTCGTACGGAACGGAGATTTTCCGGCTCGAACCTCGGCCGGTAAAGCTAACCGCCCCTACCCCCATTCGCTCCTCACATACCCGGGCGCACAGTCCGCAGAGGATGCAATCTTGTTTTCAATACCTTCTCGGTATCGGTCTTGACCACCAATCCTTCCTGAGCGGGATAAACGCAGGAGGCCTGGATGATCGGGCCGCGCGATCCCGTTACCTCAACTAAACAGAGGCGGCATGCACCATACGGCGCGAGGGACTTGTGGTGGCAAAGCGTAGGAATATGGATACCAAGTTTTTCGGCGGCCTGGAGCACGGTCGAGCCGTCTTCAACCTCAACCTTTTTGTCGTTAATCGTCAGGCTAATCATTTTGCATCTATCTCTCTTGTATCAAAACGATAAACTGAACCATTCTTCGCGTGTTCGTACAGAAAGTCGATTTCGGGATGACCCATAACGAGCGTGCGTATGGTCTCGTGAATATCGCCCATCGGCTTGCGGTCCGGATGGCTATATCCGAAAGTCGCCCTGACCGTTGTTCCTCGGCCGGGGCTGGAATGCAGCTCGATCTTGCCATCAGTCTCCCGGGCGGCCTGAGCCAACAAGGGCAGCCCGAGGCCGACCCGCCGGGTCGTCCGGGTCGTAAAAAACGGATCGAGTGCCTTTTGAAGCGTCCGCTCGTTCATCCCTTTGCCGTCATCTTTGATTTCAATAGTCAGCACGTCGTTTTCCGGGTCTTCGTCTATCCTGATTTCGATTCTTCCCGCGGAGCTGGAGATCGAATTCTCGGCCACGTCCAAGATGTGCAGCGACAGGTCTTCCATTTAGGCTCCAGCGAGGCTCCTTCCCATCTCGTTCCGCAAAGCTCGTCTGATTTCGTTCGTGGAAAGCTCTTCCAACATAAAGCACGTACAGTTTGCTCCAATATCCACCAGGAAATGGGCGTCCGAAAAGGTCACAACCGGGTAGCCGTACTGTTGCGCCATGGCCGACGGCCTGGACACCTCCACCGCGTCGAGACGCAACCCGTCAGGGATGAAGCCCAGTTGACCGATCAGGCTAAATCTCTCGCGGTCCACGTGAGAGGCGATGGCCAGGCCCGAACACTCGTGGATCGCGTTGACAAGCTGCTCGACGGTCAAAGTCGTGGCCCCGATCAGCAGTCGATGATTTGCTCCCACCACGTGGTCCCATTCATCGATGACCGTCTGGGGCCCGAACGATTCGTCATAATGATCGCTGGGCAAGTTGGTATACACGACCTCCTGCATTTTCATCAGATCCGTCTCGCTCTCGAACAAGCCAAGAATGTGGGCTTCTTCGCGCGTCGTGATCTCCATGCCGCCAATGACCGAAAGCCCTTCGCGCAAGCCGGCTTTCATCACCGCCGCCACGTTCTCCGCCGAATTGTGATCGCATATTCCGATCATGTCTAAACCCATTTTCCCAGCCTGTCGGACGATCGCCGTCGCCTGCATTCGGTCGTCGCCACAGGGAGAAAGGCAAGTATGCAAATGCAAATCGGCTCTTACCTTCCTCATCGTCCCATTCCGGTAATCCCGAGTCCATACAACCTGCCGACCAGCTCGAACGCCGGCAAGTCGGTCACCACAATCACGATATTCTCCGCCTCCGCTTTCTCGACGGTCTCCTGCTCCGGCTCCCGACCGTTGACCAGGACGATCCCGGCGAGATTCTTCATGCTGGCTACCGCCGCGATGTTCTGATGGATCTGCAACGTAATCCAAAGGTCCCCCTCCTCCGTGTTGGCCAGAACGTCACTGAGCAGATCGCTGGCGTATCCGCGGACTACCTCGCGATCCAGGCTGTCCTTGGCGGACCTGACACCCAAATTGAGTTTCTCAATCAGCTCTTTCAGTTTCACGGTGGACTCCATCTTCGATAGAGATGTAGATCTGTAAATGCGTCCCCTTGCCTACTTGCGATCTCAGTCCCATCTTGCTGGCGCATTTGCGTATATTCACGAGGCCCATCCCCGCTCCGAAGCCTAACTCTCGCACCCACTCGGGTGCGGTCGAATAGCCCGGCTGAAGGGCCTTCTCGACGTCCGGGATTCCGGGGCCCGAATCTTTGACTCTCACGAGAATCTGGTGCGGCTCGACGCGGGCGTAGATGTGCCCGCCGTCCGTGTAGATAATCAGGTTCATCTCCGCTTCATACGTGGCGATAGCTACCCGGCGGACGACCTGTGGGTCCAGGCCCAGCCGCTGGAGCGTCGCCTTGAGCCGGCTGGCCCCTTCCCCCGCCCGCTTGAAGTCGTGGCCGGCAACGTTGTACTGGAAGAACAGCGAGACTCTGTCGGCCAGGATGTCTTCAAAGAAATGCTTGATGCGATGGCGGTAAATTTCTTCTTCCTTGTAGCGATCGATCTCCAGTTTCTTCAGCAGGGCCTCGACGATAGCCCCTTTTGTAATGATGCCCAGGAGCTTGTCGTTCTGGTGGTCGATCACGGCGAACCGGCCGAAACCGTACTTCTCGAACTTGTTGACCGCCTGGGTCAGCGGCTCGTCTGCATAAAGCGTCTGCACGTTTCGACTCATCTTCTCATGGATCGGGCAATCCGGCTCCCGACCCGCCAGCCACTTGAGAAAGTCTTCGATGCTGATAATGCCCACCAGCTTATCGCCCTCCACGACGGGTGTGCCGGAGATGCGTTTCTCACGCAAAATTTCCCTCAGACGGCTCATCGGCATCTCCGGGGTCACCGTGACGACGTCGGTTTTCATGACTTCGCCAACGTTGATCTCGTAGATCAACTCCTGGACCTTGCTGATTTTGTTATCCAGTACCACGCGAACTTATTCCGTCTAAGATCGTTTTCTTATACTCGGAACAGCCCAACATTCCTTTTTTCCACAATCGCCCGCAAGACTCGAACATCGGTATCTGTGTCGTCAGCAGGGGAATATTCTTGGATTCAGCCATTTCAATCGTAGCGGGGCCGGGTTTCTTGCCGCGAACGAAACAAATCGCAGCCACGTCAGCCATTTCCGCAGTGCGTACGACCTGGGGATTTGTCAGACCGGTGAGCAAGAGACACTCCGGCTTGACGAACGCCAGCACATCGCTCATTAGATCAGAGCCGCAAGCCATTTTCACCTCCTGGTTCAGGAGGTTCTTGCCGACGAGAACGTCGGCTTCCAGTATCTTCTTGACCTCATCTAACGTCATGCTACGCACACCGCCTCGAACTTGCACACGTCAGCACAGACACCACATTTAATGCATCTGTCCTGATCGATCACATGGGGTTGTTTCACTTCACCCGAAATCGCCTGCTGCGGGCACTTTTTGCTGCACAGCCGGCAACCCGTGCATTTGTCTTTGTCTATCGTGAACGTGATAAGCGCCTTGCATACCCCGGCCGGACAGCATTTGTCCTTGATGTGACTGTTGTATTCATCCCGGAAGTACCGGATTGTGCTCAGGACCGGATTCGGCGCCGTTCCACCCAGAGCGCACAAAGACGCATCCTTAACGGCTTGGGCAAGCTCTTCAAGCAAGTCAATATCCCCTTCGACGCCTTCTCCCTTGCAGATTCGCTCGAGTATTCCATGCATGACGTTGATGCCTTCCCGACAGGCCGTGCACTTGCCACACGATTCATCCTTCAGAAACTCAAGAAAATATCGGGCCACATCAACCATGCAGGTATCCTCGTCCATCACGATCAAACCGCCGGAGCCCATGATGGAACCCACTTCCGCGAGTTTCTCATAGTCGATCGGCAGATCGAGCAGAGATTCGGGGATACAACCGCCGGAGGGCCCCCCCGTCTGAACGGCTTTGAACTCTCTGTCGTTCATGATTCCCCCGCCGATGTCGTATACGATCTCCCGCAACGTAATGCCCATCGGCACTTCAACAAGGCCGGTATTCTTGACTTTGCCCACCACAGAGAAGACTTTTGTGCCTTTGCTGGTTTCCGTTCCGATACTTGAAAACCACTTTGCTCCTCGATTGATGATCTCAGGGACGTTTGCCCACGTTTCCACGTTGTTGATATTGGTCGGCGCGTCCCAAACCCCGGACTGGGCGGGAAACGGTGGTCTGACTCTCGGCTCGGGTGCCCGGCCCTCTAATGAAGCGATCAGCGAGGTCTCCTCCCCACAAACAAACGCCCCGGCGCCCTGCTGGATAGAAATGTCAAAATTCAATCCCTTGCCAAGAATATCCTCCCCCAGTAGTCCGTATTCTCTGGCCTGAGACATTGCTTTGATCAGCCTTTCGCGCGCTAGGGGATACTCGTTTCGAATATACACGTAGCCGTGCGTCGCTCCGGTTGCCTTGGCGCCGATGATCATCCCTTCCAGAATGGAGTGAGGATCGGATTCGATAATGCTGCGATCCATGAACGCGCCCGGGTCTCCTTCGTCGGCATTGCAGACCAGGTATTTGGGCGTCCGTTGGGCCTTGGCGACCAGCTCCCACTTCTTGCCCGTCGGGAAGCCGGCGCCGCCTCTTCCTCTCAGACCGGACTGCTTGATTTCTTCGATGATTTGGTTGGGTTTCATGCCATTGAGCACTTTGGCCAGAGCGGTGTATCCACCTCTCGCGATGTACTCGTCGATCTGTTCGGGATCGATCATCCCTCGGTTGCGAAGCGCGATTAGCCTCTGTTTGCTGAAGAACCCGATGTCACTCATCTTCGGTACCGGGGCTTTTTCAGCCGGAGGCGTGTACATAAGTTTAAGTACCGGTCGGCCCTTTAGAAAATGTTCCTCCACGAGGTGCGGAATATCGTCCAAACCAAGAAATTGATAGAATATCTCGTCCGGTTTCACCACGGCGACCGGTCCCTGGGCACAAAAGCCGTTGCAGCCGGTCAGCACAACGCCTACCTCGTTCTGGAGATCGTGCTTCCGGATTTCCCGTTCGAGGGCGTCCTTTATTTTCAAAGACCCATTGGAAACACAACCCGTCCCTGCACACAGCATCACGTGTGTTCGATAGGGTTTCATTCAACAATCTCCCTTAGGTTTAAGGTTTTATCCGACACGCTCGCTCCCCACGGCCAGAGCATATTCTTTAACCACTTTACTCGCAATAACGTGATCGGAGAAGATTTTCCCGGTTTTTTCCTCGTCCAGGTCAACATATTTGACCGGAGCTTTTCCGTTGAGTTCAACGGTCAACATCGGCTCGCGGCTGCACAGCCCGGCACAGCCGCTCGTCGTGACGACGATGTCTTTTGCGCCTTCTTGCTCGACCAGACCAAGCACCGTGCTCATAATCTTTCGCGCTCCGGCGGCGATCCCACACGTTCCCATATGAACGACAATCTTCGCCCGGGCCTCGCCGTCGCGAAGACTCATCGTTCGGGCCATCTTCTCCCTGATCTTGTCAAGGTCTTCTGGTTTGAGCTTGGACATGGCTTTCCTCTCTCAGTCACGATACTTATCAAGAATGTCCGCCGCTTTCGCGGGGGTTAATTTGCCGAACAATTCTTCACCGACTGTTACCACGGGGGCCAGACCGCAGCATCCTATGCAGCGAACGGCTTCCAACGTGAACTGCATATCGGAGGTCGTTTGGCCGGTCTGTATACCAAGCTCCCGTTCAAACCTCTCCAGAAGTCTCGGTGCTCCCTTCACGTGGCAGGCGGTCCCCATGCAGACGGTAATAATACGCTTGCCTCGAGGTTTGAGGCTGAAAGCCTTGTAAAAAGTGGCGATTCGCAGGATGTGCTCGATGGGTATCTGTTTGACTTCCGACACCCTCCTGAGCATCTCCTCCGGAAGCCAGTTGAACTCGTTGGTAATGCCCTGGAGGATAGGCACGAGGCTCTCCCTGCCGCCTTCATAACGACCGATAATCTCGTCCACCTTGGCGCGCTTATCTTCGGCCATCTCAACCCTAGGCACCGCCGGGGGTTCGAGATAAACGATGTTCTTGACGAGGCAGTGTGTGACGCATTCGCCGCAGCCGGTGCACTTGTCTGGATCGACGTAGCGTGCCTTCTTGCGGACGCGGACGTTGAAGTTCCCGGCCTCACCCTCAATCGATTCGATCTCGGAATAGGTTAGCTTCTCGATATTCAGGTGTCGGCCGCAATCGACCATCCGCGGCGCCAGCGTACACATCGCACAATCGTTGGTGGGAAACGTCTTATCGAGCTGTGACATCACGCCGCCGATGGACGGGTTCTTCTCGACGAGGTAGACCTTGTAGCCCGCCTCCGCCAGATCGAGCGAAGCTTGCATCCCTCCGACGCCCCCGCCAACCACCAAAACGGCGCCAACCTTTGGACTTGTTTTTTGGATCATTTGTTTTCCCTTTTATATCTACGTCTATCGGGATTATTCCTGAGAAATACCAGTTAGCAATGTGTCAGGGCTGGTGAAGTGTTTTTTCAATCCTAGCTTCTCGGGCGATATTCCGAACGCCAACGCCATCAATTGTGTGAAGTAGAAGATGGGGATGTCGTACTGGGTTCCGTATTCCTGCTCGACCTCGGCCTGCCGTGTGTCCAAGTTAACGTGACACAGCGGGCAAGCCACGGCAATCGCGTTGGCTCCGATGGTCTTCGCCTCTTCAAGCAAGTCGTGGGTCAGCTTCAGCACAACCTCGGTCCGCGTCATCGCCAGCGCGCCGCCGCAACAGTCCGTCTTGTACGACCAATCGAGCGTCTCAACCCCCACTGCGCGAAGCACATTGTCCATCGCCATCGGATACTCACATTCGTCGAATTGCATCACCTTGGACGGCCGGGTCAGAAGACAGCCGTAGTAGCATACAACCTTCAGGTCGGGCAGCGATCTCGTGACCTTTCCCGTGAAGTCCACGCCGTTGCCGAATACTTCGAGAGGACTCAGCACGCTCATCGATTCGGGCAGTGGAGCGGCTATCGCCTCGCTGATCTGACTGGCGATCTTGGGATCTTCGCCCGCCTCGTGCACCGCCGTCTTCAAACGCGCGAAACACGCTGCACACGGCGCCACGACGTCGGTCAATCCCATATTGCGTGCTCGACGAAGGTTCTCATAGGGGAGCGCCAATGACAACAGTCTGGAGGTACAGTGCGCCGGAGACGTGCCGCAGCAGATCCAGCCTTCGATTTCCGCGATCTCGATGCCCAACTTCTCACAGACGGCCCGAAACGACGCGTCGTATTCGGAGCCGGTGGAGTGAAGCGAACAACCCGGATAATAGGCATACTTCGTCATTATCTACTGACCTCCTGGGAGATTTTCGATGGCCGATCGCCGATTGCCAATCGAAAACCGAAAATCGGCAATACCTTCTGTTACCTTCCTTCGTTTTCTTTTTCTATCCGTTTAACACGTTGGAAAATCTTCCACGTGGTCAATGCCCCGGTGAAGCTGGGAATGATCTTGAGCTTACCCTTCTGAAACATTTTCATTCCCATGCCCATGTCCTTGAAGAAGTCGAACGTCCGCATCTTAAGCCCCACGATCATGCCGACTTCGTACATTCGCCCGCACTTCTTGATGTTGGCCAGCGCCGCTTTGTAAAAGGACGCCACATCGGGAACGGCAGGTTTGATCCCTTTTCGCAAGGCCGTTATCTTGACGGCGTCCATCACCTTGGCGACGTCCACCTCTTGCGGGCACCGGGTCGTGCACGTTTCGCACGAGGCGCATAGCCACATCGTCTTGCTATTGAAGACGAGCTCGTCCATGCCGAGGCGTATCGCGTGAATCAGTTGAGCGGGCTTGTAGTCCATCGCGTAGGAGAGGGGACAGCCCGCCGAACACTTTCGGCATTGATAGCAGAGGTTTACGTTCTGACCGCTTTCGCAAAGGACCGCCTGGGCCAGCGGTGAATTCGACGTGACGGTTTGAGTGGTTTCGGCCATGCTCTTACCTTCCCATTCGACTTGCCCTTCGGGTACATCAGGGCAAGCTTGCTCCCGTGAGAATTAACAGTCTATACAAGCTGAAATCGCCTGCCTCTGTGATGCAGAGTCGTTCGGTTGCCATGAGTACCCCATCACAATTGGTACCGTTCTCCCAATCATAATGGGGCCGCCCTCCCCAATTACGACGGGGCCGTCTTCCCAATCATAGAAAGAATATTTTCCCATATCCAAAAAGCAAAGCAAGAAGAAATTCGGCGTTCATCAAAAAAAGACCGAGTGACTTCTACTCACAAACACTACTAATTCGCTCGGTTTAGTAGATTTGTTACAGGCGTGCAACAATCAAGAAAGAAAACAACGTACACGAATTGAGGATCTTTGCGAGATGATCGTCGTCGACTCGCAGCGCCCGGATATTGAGAGACCGCTACGTGTTCTTCCGGCTGCTGAAGAAACTGCTGTAGCCGCCTGTGTCGGCATCCTCTTCCGTATCGTCCTTTAAGAGTGCCTCAAAGTTCTCGATCACTTTCTTATAAGCCCCCGCGTGCTCGGCGATGGCTTCAGGTTCGCAATGCTTGAACCACGGGACTTCGAAGACACGTCGAGTAATCCCCTCCGCCACGGGCAAAGCCTTGACGTAGTGCTCGATCCTCGCGGAATCATCAAGAAAAGCAATCCGCGTCGGCTTGCCGTGCCCGTAGACGTCTTGCCTTGTGAAGAGCGGATGCAAGTGCAGCGGTCTGTTGCAGCCGGGATTGCAGATCGAGCCTTCGGCGCGAACGGCCTTTGAAAAATGTGACTGTGAAAGACCTCCCAACTCCTCGGGGATGTATCGAAAATGTGGGTAGTACCAGCCTCCCTTGGTGCTTCGCGAGTCCTTAGGCGGCCGGATCGGCCTGATGCCGGGCGTTCCCTCCAGCAGGTCACAGAATGTGTTCATCGCTTTATCGATTTCGGCCATCTGCTTCGGGTAGAGTTCCAACTGCACCAGGCCGAAAGCCGAGCTGAGTTGATGGATGCGATGCTTGAATCCTCCAGACGGCAGTCCGGCAAAGGGCTTGAGCTCAGGCAGCGTGATCTCGTCGTGGCGGATGTAATGCCCGAACAAGATGGCGCGCTCATAGACCTCGCGGTCGTCGGTAAACATGACTCCCGCCTCACCGACGGCCAGGGCCTTGCCCGTCATCAGCGAGAAGGCCGCCGCCTCGCCGAAGGTGCCGACCTCCTTGCCCTTGTACAGGGCGCCGTGAGCGTGAGAAGCGTCTTCGAGCACCGCGAGATTGTGCTTGCCGGCGATCTTCATAATTGCGTCCATATCGGCCGGCATGCTCGCGTAGTGCACGACGACGATGGCCTTGGTTCGCGGCGTGATACGATGCTCGATGTCCCCCGGGTCAATGCAGATCGTCTTGGGATCGACGTCAGCGAAGACCGGTGTGGCGCCGAGCGTGTAAGCCTGCGCGATCGACGCCCAGTACGTGATACTCGGGCAGATCACTTCGTCGCCAAGCCCGATCCTCAAACCGTACATCGCGCCCAAAATGGCGGCGGTACCGTTGTGATAGGCCAAGCCGTACTTTCTACCAAGCGCTTGGGCGTATTTCCGCTCGAATTGCTTTGTTATTTCGATTCCGGACATCTGGCGAGCACGCAGCACGTCCAGCACGGCTTGCTCGTGCCGCTCCGTGACAATGGGCCAAGCAAAAAGACCGGGCCACTCCGACGCGACGGCTTTGTCACCACCCAACAATGCTAACGTACTCGTCATTGCCTCGCCATCTCCAGTGCCTGGGTCGTGATGTAGTATTTCACAATCATGTACGAAACCTCCCAATCGGGCAACCGGCCCTCCGGCAGGTATCCAAGATAAGTTTCCATGACCTTTCTAAAGTGAGCCTCGTGGCCGATGCGGCAACTATCGGGGATCACCACGTGCCAGCCGTTCCCCGCTCGTTCTGTGCTCAAACCCGGATATCGGGATTGCAAGGACGCGATGGCCTTTCGTAAAGCGGCGGCCAGCTCATCGGCGTTGCCGCCCGGTGCCGGCTCGACGTACACCTCCGGCCGATAATTTTGCTCTTTGCCCTGGCGGATGATCACATGGGCCTTCGTGCCTCGAAACAGCGAGTAATGGGTGTCTCCGCTGCCTTGCGGCGCCTCGAAATTCCACGTCACCGACAGCTTCACGCAAACGCCTTTGAGCGTGTAGATCATCTGCCCATTGGCATAGCACGGCAGCGCGCCCTGATCGTCCAGCTTGGTCTTGAGGTAACCGGGGAACCCGGCCATTCCCGTGACTTTCTCGTATTGCTCAGGCGTGATCACCGTGGGCGTGGTGGACGCTCTCTTTGACGACGGCCGGATTATCGACGGAGCCGGTTTCCATTTCGCCGAAGAGGTCCCTGTCGAGAACGAGCAGCTTCTGCAAAATGCAGGTGACGTTAAAACGCTCGGTCATAATGTCGTAGAGCAGCAGATGCCTCTCGCGAGCGGTGGCAAAGGCCTGCTTCAAGACTCGAAAGCCCTCGGCATCGATGCACATGGGTTTATCGCAGAAGGCGTTGAGACCGGCGTCGATGGAAGTCTTGATGTACTCAGTCTTCCGGCGGTTATTGCCGGAGATCACGACGATGTCCCCGCGTTTGTCGGCGACCATTTTTTCCAGGAAATCATCGCCCGTATAAACTTCCTCTCGCCAATGGGTCGGATTCTCAGGCCGGCTGTTGAAACGCTGAATCTGGTCCGTGTAGTCGCGCACCTCAGGACCGTTCGGTGCGTAGACGTAAACCGTTGGGTCCACCTGGTCGATCATGCTTTTCTGCACCAGGGCCGCGTGATAATGCCCCGGGTCCAGTATGACCAAGCGAACCTTTTCTTTCGCCGGCGGATTCATTGAGTCCATCGTCTTCTTCCCAGCACATGACATACTCAGCAGGCACAAGCCCAATATTGACAACGCAAGTGATCTTATCATCAGGATGCCTCCGTTATATTCCATATTCTATCACTATCCTTGGATGATCCAGTACACCGCCCCGATCAGCAAGGCCACACCCGCCCAGGCGACCAGAAAGCCGCCAATGCCGATGAGGGTTGGCTTGGGTATCTCGAAATCGGGGTGTTGTATGAGGGCCTTTCGCGGCCCCGGCTGCACACCCGCAGGCAGCGTGAACGGCTCGGTCTCCGGCTCATCGGGTCCGATGGGCGTTCGCAAGCAGGCGTAAAACCGGTCCAGGTTTTCCGCCGGGACTCTCTTTGTAAACAAGCTGACCACAATCATAACGACAAAGCCGGCGCTCAAATAGATAATCATCTGCCAAGGAAGATAGAGCTTGTCCTCCCACAACATAAACGCCGGCAGTTTGTCCGCGAAGTGCGCATTGAATTCCCAAGCGACAGTATCACCAAAGGCAATTGTACTGGTAAACAGAAAAGCTCCGAAACTGGTTAATGTTGCCGCCCAGACGGCGGCGACCGTAGCGCGACGCCAGAAGAGGCCGACCCAAAATGCGATACCCATAAGAGCAGATACCATCCAGTAGAATTCCAAACCCTCGACGACGCTTTTCAAACTGAAAGCTACTAAGATGCCCAACAGCACGACCAGCGCCGATGCGATCCGGCCGACGAAGGTGTAGTGCCTATCGGCCTTGCCAATCACGAAGAATTTCTTGTAGAGGTTTTCGGTAAACAAGGCTGAAGCGATCACCATCAGTGAATCACACGTGCTCATGACAGAAGCGAGCATGGATGCAATGAACAGGCCGATCAAACCGGGAGCAATGCCGGGCAATAGGTCACGTGCCATCTTGCCGTAGGCCAGATCCGGATCGGCAAGCTGAGCGTACAACACCACCGCGCATAAGCCCGTGAGCATCCAGGCAATCGTACATATCCGTTTGCCGAAGATGCCGATGGTCACGCCCGTTCTCCCCTCCATTTCTGTTTTTCCCGCTGCACAATTCGCCATCGTCTCGGGCATCGTTACCCAGCCAATCAAGGCATTAAAGGCGATGATGATAATGTAAAAGAGCGTAATCTCGCCCGGAGAGACAAGGGACAGCATGTGCGGATCGGAGATTGACTCCCGCAGGCCGCTCATACCGCCGACCTTGCCCAAGGCGAACGGCAGAATCAGAAACGACAAGACAATCGTTAGGAGCCCCTGGACGAAGTTGGTCGCGATGGCGGCACTGAGTCCGCCCGCTATACCGTAAATCAAAAAGATGACCGTCATGGCTATGATAGCGAACTCCGAGCTTATCGCCCCGCCGGAGACGGCCTGGACCATCGCCCCTGAGCCTTTGAGCATCACACCAAGGGCCACCGTGAGCGGCAAGATGCCCATCGCGGCATACAGCCCACTGACGCTCCGGCCGTAGCGAACTTCAAAGAAGTCACCGGTCGTCACCGCCCGCATCCGGCGAAAGAACGGCGCGATCAGCCAAAAGAACGGCGTGACAAAGAGCCAGAGCCACTGGTACCAAATGCCCGAAACGCCGGTGCTGTAGGTCTTGGCCGAGACGCTGACCGCCTGGTCTGAGTGCGTCCCCGAGCCGAACATAAAGAACGCCATCATGACTTTGCCGAACTTCCGGTCGCCGATGAAAAAACTGGCCGAGCTGCGGACTTTCCTGACCGCCCACAGACCGATGAAAGTAATCCCCAGCAGATAGATGACAATGACGATCCAGTCGATCAGCTCAAGTCCTAACATCCATGCGCCTCCCGCAAAGAATTTTTTGGTGTCGAGGGCGCCCCGCCCTCGAATCGCGGGCAAGATGCCCGCGACACTGATGCGACGCACACCCTATCGAACTTCTTGCGACACCTTCACTTCCGAAGAAGCATTATAAGGACCGCTCCGGCAGGCCGCAAGAATGAAAAAGGCGTCGCCAATTGTTCGCCGGATCTAATCACTCATTATTACGCAACACGTCGCAACAACGATCTAGTTGGGATGGGGTTGGATGTCCGATCACGGCAGCTTGCGGAGCTTCGATACGTCGACGTCCGGCATAGGATACTTCATCTTGAGCGCATCGAGAGCATCCACGATGATCTCTGATACGGCGTAGTTCCTGAACCACTTCTTGTTCGCAGGTATGACGTACCACGGCGCATAGGAAGTGCTGCATCGGCTCAACGCATCCTCATATGCATCAACGTAATCCGCCCAGTATTGTCTCTCCTCGAAATCCTTGGGATTGATCTTCCAATTCTTGTCCGGCTCATCAATCCTCTCCCGCAAACGCTTCAACTGCTCGTCCTTGCTGATGTGCAGGAAGAATTTGAAGATGTGGGTATTATTCTCAGTGAGAAGCTTCTCGAAATCGTTGATCTGATCGTACCGCTTCGACCAGACCTTCTTGTGTACCAGATGCCGGACCCGCGCGATCAGGACGTCTTCATAGTGAGAGCGATTGAAGATAACGATCTCGCCTGTCTGAGGCGTGTGCTTATGAATGCGCCAGAGAAAATCGTGACCCAGTTCCTCATCGGTCGGGCCTTTGAACGAAAAGACCTTGCACCCTTGCGGATTCAGCGGACCCATGACGTGCTTGATGGTCCCATCCTTGCCGCCGGCGTCCATCCCCTGAAGCACGATCAGGACCGACCGTTTGTTTTCAGCATACAAGACGGACTGAAGCTCCCCCAGCCTGGACAAGTTCTTTTCCATTGCGGCATAGGCGGCTTTCTTGCTCTTGATCCGCCCGCCGTTGGGATCAAGCCGATCCAGCTTGATCTTCTTGCCCGGCTCGACCATTAATTGCTTGCTGAGCTTCATCTTTGGACCCCTCAGTGAGCAACGGCGGATATTCTGCGTTCAGGTTGCCGCCATTGTATGAAAGGTCTTGGGGAAATAAAGTGGAAAATCTACCGCTCAGCTATCTTCTTATCAAGTTCGGAGAGGCTAAAGCCCTGTGCCGAGACAATATGTTTGGTATCGGTCAAAATCAGCCAGGGAAGCAACCGTGCACACCATTCGAAACGGGTTCTCTCACCGTCGTCCGAAACCATTCCGATAGAAAAGGGGACATTGTACTTTTCCCGCCATGTATTGAGCGCGGCTTGATCGACAAGGGAAGCCTGGACCGCTACAATGAAGATGCCTTTCTCTTTAAATTTGTCTGCCCGTTCGGTGAGCATACGCCGAGAAAGTCGCTGATTCATGTCAAAGAAACAAACGAGAATACTCTTATCTTTGATCCGCTCAGCCTTCAAATGTGGAGCCAGTTCCGTTAACGCCGGGAGAGCCTCGCCCACACGGACCAACCTCTCCCAATCCTTCGGCACATACAGGTAACGCCCTTCCCGTTCATCCCAAACAGACTTCTTGTCTTTCGACCATACATAACGAATCCCTTGACCTGGAAAATCCATATCGGATGCCAGTGAGCCATCGGGCAACGGATTATCGAATGCGCCCATGGCTTCAAAGTCAGGATTCAGCTCAATCTGACCGAACTTGGAGACCGTTTCAAGGATTACCTCGGTACCATCTTTGCTTGTAAACTGCTTAAAATATCTTCCGGATATGGGGACGAAACAACCATCGACCTGTTTGATTTCAATTGAATCGATGAGATACATTGAGCGTCCACTTTTCGATTCATGTCGTACTTTCAGAACGTTATATCCTTTATCCGGCGCCATCCAAATAGTTAACATGCCGCCCAACTCAGTTTTCGCTTCAAGCATATAACATAAGGAATCGTTTATGTTCTCTTTACCGATGATACGCACCGTACCGCTTTTCTTGAATAGTTCAATCAGGTTAAGTGTTTTACCCAACATAGGCAGATAGCCCAATAAAAAAGCTCCATGGCCTGGGTCATTTACAGTTGTACGAAATACATCTGAGGTGTCTTGACGCCAGATACCTCCAGCAAAGACTTTCTCGTCGTAATGAAGATCTTTCCTTCCATACAGGTAACGCTGAGGATTTGAACTATATATAAATTTTGTTGCGTGCATTTTATGTTTTTGCGTCTCATCTGGAAAACCCACGTAGTCACCGATCCACTCGTAACGATTTCCATCTCGCCTGTACGTCGTGTCTATGATTCGATAACGATTAGATTCGTCTTGAGCTCCGTTCAATACTCTTATTACAGAATGAACATGTATTGATAGGCGTTGTTCCCAAAGTAATGCCTTCTCATAGCGTTCGATGAGTTCGTTGACGTCGGGTGGTGTTTGCCCGGAGCAGGTGTAAGAGAACGAAAGCAATAGAATCACAATGAGCAAGGCGATTGAATGGAGATGCTTACATAAACGTGACATAACCCTGAACCTCCTACAAATACAACGGAACCACGCTCACAAAATCCCTACGACAAATAGACTACTAAATCTAAATAGAATTGTCAAGAAATTTCGTCCAGATAGTTCATGAACGGAATAAAGGATTTCGAATTTCCAACTGGCATCGATGCTGTAATATGGATATGATTGTAGAAAATGGTAATAGAGTCAGAGGGCAACGCAAAATGGAGAACACGAAAATGAAGCGATATATCTTGAGCATCGTGAAGGCTGCCTCACTGAGGTCCACGTCCTGTATTTTGATTCTTGCCTTTGCCGTGCAGTTAGTCGGGTTCGCCTGGCTGCCCCATGCGCTGGCGAACCAGGGACCGGGTGACTGGAAGGCCGGGGTGGCCTCGACCGTGATCACGCCGGACCAGCCCATGTGGATGGCCGGGTATGCGGCGAGGACGAAACCTTCCGAGGGTAAAATCCACGACCTCAAGGCTAAAGCCCTGGTGTTGGAGGATGCGCAAGGCACGCGCCTGATCATCGTCACGTTCGATCTGCTCGGTATTCCTCGTCCGACGCGGAACTGGCTCGAAAAGCAAGTCAAACAACGCTACAACATCAGCCCCGGAGCCCTGCTGCTCAGCGCCTCCCACACGCATTCCGGCCCGGTCATCCGTGAGAGCCGGTATTCCATCTATGGCAATACCCTCTACGGCTTGTCCCCCGAGCAGATCAAACAAAGCAATCAGTACGTCGATAACCTTCAGCGGAAAGTCCTCGATCTGATCGGCCAGGCGATAGACAATCTCGCTCCGGCTACGCTCGGCTACTGTCACGCCCGCGCCGGTTTCGCGATGAATCGCCGATTGCCGACCGAGAGCGGCGTTCGCAACAGCCCGAATCCGGACGGCCCGGTCGATCACGATGTCCCTAT
Organism: Sedimentisphaerales bacterium; assembly: GCA_037381725.1. GTDB lineage: Bacteria > Planctomycetota > Phycisphaerae > Sedimentisphaerales > Anaerobacaceae > JAFGTG01. The sequence continues at coordinate 7,022 of JARRQQ010000061.1, read as the reverse complement.
CCTCCGGGTTGACGGCCCCGACGGAAAACTGCGAGCGGTGCTGTTCGGATACGCCTGTCATAACACGACCCTCAGCGGTTACGTGTTCTGCGGCGACTACGCCGGCTTCGCGCAACTGGACGTCGAGCAAGCCCACCCCGGGGCGACGGCGCTCTTCGTCGCCGGCTGTGGAGCCGACCAGAACCCCTACCCGCGCCACGGACCCCAGGCCATCGAGTATTGCGAGCAGCATGGCCGCGCATTGGCTAATGGCGTCGAGACGGCCCTGACCGTAAAAGCTCGACCCGTCACCGGGCCGATTCATGCCGCGATCGATACGGCAACGCTGGACTTCGCCGAGCCGCCCAGCCGCGAGCAGCTCGAAGAGCAGGCCAAATCGAAGGACAGATATGAACGGCGGCACGCGGAAGTGTTGCTGAACGAGCTCAAGCAGACCGGCTCGATTCGCAAGACCTATCCGTACCTCGTGCAGGTCGTTCGGTTCGGCGACGATCTGACGATGGTCGCGTTGTCCGGCGAGGTCGTCGTGGACTACTCGCTGCGTCTCAAGTCGGAATTGCCCGGTAAGGCTGTCTGGGTCGCCGCTTATACGAACGACGTCTTCGGCTACGTCCCTTCCGACCGCGTGCTGCGCGAAGGGGGCTACGAGGCTGGGGGTGCCATGCGATACACCGACCTGCCCGGCCCCTTCGCCCCCGCCATCGAGGAGCGGATCGTCAGCACGGTCCACGAGCTAACGCGCAAGACCGCACCCCTGGGCAAATGACATCGAAACAACAGAGAATTCAGACATAAACAAGAGGAGCTAAGAAAATGAGTACGAGCGACTTAACCAGACGACAATTTCTCGCGGCGGCGTCGGCGGGCTCTTTAGCCGCTATGGCCGGACCCGCCTATGCAAACGCAGGCTCAAGAGCAGGCAAACTCGCTGTCCTCGGCGGACAACCCGTCAGGACGCGACCTTTTCAACACTGGCCGATATGGGACAAGAACACCGATGAGGAACGGGTCCTCCAGGTCTTGCGCAGCGGGGTTTGGTCGAGGAACAAAGTCGTGGCGGAGTTCGAGAAGAAATACGCCGAGCTGATGGGGACCAAACGCTGCTTAACCACGACCAACGGCACCAACGCGCTGCTCACCTCGCTGCATTGTCTGGATGTCGGCATCGGGGACGAAGTCTTAGTGACACCCTACACGTTCATCGCCTCGATGCAGGTCATCTTCCTCAACGGCGCGCTGCCCATCTTCGTCGATCCAGATATCGACACCTTCCAGATCAATCCCGACAAGATGGAAGCCAAGATCAGCGAGCACACCAAGGCGATCCTGCCCGTTCACATCCTCGGCTTGCCCGCGCAGATGGACAAGATCAACGCCATCGCTAAGAAGCATAACCTCGTCGTCGTGGAGGACGCGTGCCAGGCCTGGATGGCGGAATGGAAGGGTAAAAAGTGCGGCGCACTCGGCGACTTGGGCTGTTTTAGCTTCCAGAACTCGAAGAACCTTCCGTGTGGCGAAGGCGGCGCCATCATAGGCAACGACGAAAAGCTCATGGACAAATGCTACTCGTACCACGATTACGGCAGAGGCTACGGCAACGTGGGACAGGTCGAGGGCACGGGCTTCCGCATTCTGGGCAACAAGTGCCGCATGGCCGAATACCAGGCGGCTATCCTTCTGGCCCAGATGAAGCGCCTCGAAGCGCAGACTCAAAGACGCAACGAAAACGCGCAATATCTGACGTCGCGCATCAAGGACATCCCCGGCATCGTCCCGCACAGACTGTACGACGGCGTCACCCGGGCGGCTTACCATCTCTATCCGTTCCGCTACGAGAAAGAGCACTTCGGCGGCGTCCCACGAGGCAAATTCCTGGCTGCCCTGAAGGCCGAAGGTATCCCTTGCTCCAGCGGATACAACCGGGTCAACAAGAACGCCTTTTTCGAAAACACTTTGCGCTCCAGGAACTTCCGCAAGATGTACTCCAAGGCGAGGTTGGATCGATGCCGCGAGCTGAACCATTGCCCGGACGGCGACCGGCTCAGCGACGAAGCCGTATGGTTTACTCAAAACCTCCTGCTCGGCCCGAAAAGCGATATGGACGACATCGCCGACGCGATACAGAAAATCTACGAGAATCGAGGCAAGCTCGCGTAATTGTCATTGCGAAGGAGCGAGGCGACTGTGGCAATCGCAGACACTCCTAACCCCGAGATTGCCACGGCCACGTTTTGTGGCCTCGCAATGACAATCGCGGTACTGTCATTCTTGCCTGATTTGCTCGATCAGGTCTAGCGCTTGCTCGACCATAATTTCCGCCGCTCCCTTGGCGAGCTTGGTGGCTGCGCCGGGCTCGTAGCCGCCTTCGTCATAGGCCGCGCTGTGCGGGACGTACCCAATGGCGTCGTTGCTCACAGAGAAGATGAAGAGCTTTTCCAGTCCGGCCCGCTTTTGTATATCGAGGCCGACCTCCGCGAGTATCTCGCCGGGCAGACCCAGGATGTAGATGTCCCCAAGCCTCAGAACCTGAAGCTCCGTGGTGATAGGTTGAGGCTCGTCGCCACTTGCCTCTCCATTCTCGGAAGACGCCTTTTTGGTGGGAAGTGAGATTTCTTTCTTGATCGCATCGAGCGTGACGTCACCCGAGGTTGGGAGAAATTGAAGCGCTTTGAGCGCCTCGCCCCCGACGGCCCGGCCGATCTCTTGCCGGGGCCTGATGCCTCGGTCGAAAGGCACGGCGTCGCCCGCCAACCCTAAGGTAAACAGGCAAAGTCCCCCTTCGGCCTGCTCGACAACCCGCCTGGCGTAAGCGGGATAGTCCGCTGATATCGACGTGCTCAGGAAGGGATAGATGGTGACCGGGTGACAGCCGAAATTGACGACCGAGCCGACCAAGATACCGTTAGGATCCTCGACGCGGAGCACGCGGACCGCCGGATCGACAGGCCCGAAGCGCCGTTGAGGTTGCCCCTCGGGAAAGGCGAACGTCACTCTCGTCTGCCCGTCGGAATCGACCACCACCTTCCTCGTCGCCAGGACCTCGGGCGGCAACGTGAAGGCCTCCTGCACGAGCCCGTTGGCGTCCCGCGGCCGTCGGTTGAAGACGACCTGCGGCGCCTCGCCCTTGGCCGCACCGACCTGCACATCCTGCATGTGCTTGTGAGCCAACAACACCGCACTGGCGATCTTCCCGACGAGCGCAGCCAGGTAGGATCGGTCCACCGCCGAGACCGGGACGATTTTCTCTTGCGCAAACTTGGATCGCGTAAAAACCTCCGGCCCCGAATGGGTATGCGTCGCGCAAACGAGAACGTTCTCCGCGGGGATACCCGTCTTTTCCTTGACGATTCTCCTTACCGGCGTCGTGATTTCCTCTAACGGCGTATACAGCAAATCACATGCAACGATGGCGACGGTCTTGTCCCCATCGCTGAGCACCAGCGCCCGCGCATAGAGTTCGTCGAGCACGTCGTCGCTCACATACCCCTTGGATCCGATCAGCAGGCCGCCCAAGGGTGGCGTAATATTCGCCTTCCCACAGCCACCTTTCAATTCCGCAAAGCACGTGGAGCAAAACAATACGCTTAACAACAGGATAGACACAATCGACCGCAGTAAATAGTTCCTTCTCATAGCTAGGCATCCCCTATCTGATTACATCAAGTGTTTTCAACACATTCTAACGTGATCGCCTCGCGCAAGCCAGCCCAATCGGCTGTTCATTACGAAAGCTTACCTGAGAAGCTGGGCCTCGGCGCCGCCCTTGCGGACACCGCATTCATGTCTGCGTTGGATCGAGCGTGCCCCCCGGAGATCACCAGGTACCTTACAGGTTCATCGGGATGCCTCGGTCGCGGAGGTATTCTTTCATTTGGGTGATGGTGTAATTCTCGAAGTGGGTGATGGAGGCCATCAGGACCGCGTCCGCCCCGCCGTCGACGATGGCGTCGTAGAGGTGCTCGAGCGTGCCCGCGCCGCCGGAGGCGATGACGGGAATATTGACCGCGTCGGTCACCGCCTTGTTGAGCTCGTTATCGTAGCCGGCCTGTGTGCCGTCGGCGTCCATGCTGGTCAGCAGGATTTCGCCCGCGCCCAACTGCTCACCTCGCGCGGCCCATTCGACCACGTCGATAACCGTCGGCTCGGAGCCGGCCTTGACACAGACTTGCCAATGGCCGGGCCGGTCCTTGGAGCGCCGTGCGTCGATGGCAAGGACGACACACTGGTTGCCGAAGCGCTGGGCGCCCTCGGCGAGCAAATTCGGGTTCGCCACCGCGGCCGTGTTGACGGAGACCTTCTCGGCGCCTCTCCGCAACAACTCGTCCATCTGATCGACGGTTTGGATACCGCCGCCGACGGTGAACGGGATAAAGACGTTCTCGGCCACCTTTGCGACCAGATCGACTATCGTCTTGCGCGAGCGAATCGTGGCGGTAATATCCAGAAAGACCAGCTCGTCCGCGCCATCATCACTGTACCGTGCGCCCAGCTCCACGGGGTCGCCGGCGTCGCGAAGATTCAGGAAATTGACACCCTTGACCACGCGGTTGTCTTTGACGTCAAGACAGGGGATGATTCGTCGCGTCAGCATTGGTTCGGGCCTCGTCGTTCGTGACTCGTGGCTCGTGTTTCGCGTATCATATATCGTGTTGGAAGAATCATCTTTGTACCTCTATCGCTATGTTCCTCTGCGTTTGCAGATGTCGTAGAAGTTTTGCAGGACCTTCAAGCCGGTATTGCCACTTTTTTCCGGGTGGAACTGCGTGCCGTAGATATTTCCTTTTTGCACCGCCGCCGTCAGGTCGAAACCATAATCCGTGGGAGCGACCTTCGCCTCGGCGTCGCTCACTTCGGCGCAAAACGAGTGCGCGAAATAGAAGTGCTTCTCGCTCCCTAATCCGGCGAACAAATCCATCTCCTCCGGTAGTGAGACGAGGTTCCAGCGGCTTGCCGTTCAGAGCGACTTCGCGGACCAGTTCCGCCGTCGAGCCCAATGCGCTGACGGCGTAGCCGAAAGCCGCCACGCCGGGCAACACGATTCCCCGGGCGGCCTCGATATCGGCGGGCGCGCAACTGAGCCTTGCCTCGCAACCGATGTGCTCGAAGGCGTTGCAGACGCTCTTAACGTTTCCGACGCTGTAATCAATGACCACAATCATGGCCCAGATTAAACAAGTTTCCAGCCCCTTCGTCAAATGGCAATATGTCAGACGTGGTAGTGGTGAAGCCACTTATGACAGTCGGATCTGGAGGTAGAGATTAGGAAGGGTGGCACTTTTCAAGGATTCCTTGCCAGTGCCACCCGACTGCAGAAAGACAGCTTACAGATTCAACTCGGGCGCGTCCCTTTGCCCGAAAAGCTGAATCCGCGGATTCCATTCCCTGAGCCGCGTCTGTTGCCGCCGGAGCGTTCCCTCACGATCAATCCGGCTGATAACCACCCGGCAAAAGTATTCACGAAAGCGACCGAATACAGCCGTTCCCACGGAGACAAGATCAAATCTCCGATAGACTCGGTTGTCGTACAACATCTTAATAAACATAATGCTTAACAAAGCAAAAGGATTGTGGGCAATGCGGAAGCTCCCTAATACCCATGAGAAATTCCCTAATGCCCGCGCGCTCACCACAGAAGCCGTCGACATGCGCTTCCATCCGGCCGCCGGATTTTGTATGATGAGGGTGTCGTCTATTGCCGATGGAGTAGGAGGGACTTTGTTGTTACTTTGGAGAGAGCGCAAATGTGCGGCATCGTGGCGTATCTGGGCAAAAAGCCAGCCCAGCCGATCCTGATCGAGGGCCTGAAGCGCCTGGAGTATCGGGGTTACGACTCAGCGGGCGTGGCACTGCTGGGCGCAGGCCCTATAAGAATCAAGAAGACCAGCGGCAGGATCACGGCCCTGGAGGAGATATTAGACCCACCCAACGACGTCGAGACCACGGGTATCGGCCATACCCGCTGGGCCACGCACGGCGCGCCGAACACCGTCAATGCGCATCCGCATCAGGACTATACAGGTAAGATTGCCGTCGTGCATAACGGCATCATCGAGAACTATGCTACGCTCAGAACGTGGCTGGAAAATGAGGGGGCCGTCTTTGCCAGCGAGACCGACACCGAGGTGATCGTCGCGCTGATCGGCTATTTCTACGCCAAGTGCAGCGAGGACGAAGAAAACCCTCCGCACGGCGGGCAGAACAAATTCGAGTGGGCCGTCCAGCGCGCGCTTCGAGAACTGCACGGTACGTTCGGCCTGGCGATTGTCTGCTCCGACTGCCCCGGCATGCTCATCGGCGCCAAGAAGGGCAGCCCCCTGATCCTCGGCGTCGGCGACAGCGAGTACATCCTCGCATCAGACGCTGCGGCTATCGTCGAGCACACGACCCAGGCGATCTACCTGGCCGATAACGAAATGGTGACTGTCACGCCGGACGGCTTCCACACCAAAACGATCGACAATGTCACGGTCAGCAAGAGCCTCAAGCAGATCGAATTCTCATTGGAGCAGATTGAGCTGGGCGGCTTTGAGCACCACATGCTCAAGGAGATTTTCGAGCAGCCCAAGGCGATAGCCACCTGCATGGGCGGGCGGATCGACCTGAACAACAAGAGAATCAAGCTGGGCGGAATCGCCTCATACCTGCGCGAATTGACGCGAACCAGACGGCTGATCCTCACCGCGTGCGGCACCGCCTTCCACGCCGGCCTCGTCGGCGAATTCCTGTTCGAGCACTTGGCGCGCATCCCAGCCGAAACCGAGTACGCCAGCGAATTCCGCTATCGCAATCCGATCATCGAGTATGGCACTGTCGTCATCGCCATTAGCCAGTCGGGCGAGACGCTGGACACGTTCGCGGCCGTGGAGGAAGCCAAGGAACGAGGCGCCACCGTGCTCGGCGTCGTCAATGTCGTCGGCTCGGCCATCGCACGGGCGACGGACGCGGGAATCTATCTGCACGCGGGGCCGGAGATCGGCGTCGCGAGCACGAAGGCGTTCACGTGCCAGGTCGCGGTCCTGACC
>JARRQQ010000060.1:0-17975 GCA_037381725.1 Sedimentisphaerales bacterium | reverse complement strand
TTTGGATAACGAATATCGAATGTTGAGTATCGAATGACGAAAGAAGGATTTGGGACGTACCAATCCCGCCCACTCGCTTCGACATTCGCAATTCGATATTGGGTATTCAACGGTCATGGCTCAGCACTCGGCGATCCCTTGTCCATAGTTGGTTCTTGAAAGGACATATCATGGAAGCCCCGGAGGTTGGAGAAAACCAAGCCGTTGAAAAGAAGATCAGCCCGAAACCCGTGCGGCGAAAGAGAAGAAACCTCCTTCTGGTGGTCGTTCTGATCGCTCTAGCGTGCCGGGGCGTCGGCGTCTGGCTCGTCGTTCGGTACGGCATCCCGAAGATAAAGGAGATTGGCTGGGAGGCCAATCAGATGGTCGCTCTGTACATCGCCGGCGGTGTCATTCTGGTGGCGGTGCTGGCCTGGCTCGTCCTGCGCCGAACGCTCAGAACGAGGATCAGGATGGAGAGACTGCTGAAGGAGGACCAGGATATCGACGACTGGCTTTCGATCTTCAACTGGACGCCCAAGATACTTTACGTTCCGACGATTATCGCGTCGCTTCTGGCCAGCCTGCTGATGTTCCTGAGTGACGCGAACGTCTGGTTCTTCGGTTCCATTCCCGACGTGGTGATAGGGGGCGTCTGGCTGGGCGTGTTCTTCTTTAACTTCCTGGTGGAGGAATACAGCATCAGCATCAAGATTCTTCTGATCGGCGTTGTGGGCGTGGGGTGCCTCTTTCTATGGCTTCACCTGCTCGCGTGGGTCCCGGGCTTCCTGAGGCTCTTCAGGCACCTTGCGTTGAGTATCAACGCTACCGGCTACCTTCTCATCGCCTTCGTCGGTTTGCTGACGATCTTCATTTCATGGGCCAAAGGGCTCTTCTACTACATAACCATAACGCCCAATTACATGAACCTGCAGGAAGGCCCGACCGAATCGGGTGAGCAGATCGGCAGGGAAGACTATAACAGCCGGATCGACACGAGCGACTTCCTCGAACGACTCATGGGCTTCGGGAGGATCATCATTACGTTCAAGGACAGGAAGCGGGAGCCGATCACGGTGCTGGTCTGGAGAATCCGCAAGAAGGCACATATGCTCGAGAGTGTACGGGCCACCTTCGCCATCGATCGCGCACAAGAGCATCCGGGGCTGCAACTCTGACAGTGTGTAGCGCCCGCCAGGCTTCTATTCGTTGACTTTCGGGCAGCACATCAGGTAGTCCATACATTCGCTCATTTTCGCCGTCGCTACGGCGATCGTGCTATCGGCGGCGCCGTAGTAGAGGTGAAGCTGATCCGTATCCCTGTGGACCGTGGCGCCGGTAGGGAATACGACGTCGCTGACGTCGCCGATCCGCTCGTAGATCGCGCTCGGGCCGAGGACCCACTCGTCCCCGCGGCGCAGTACCTTCCACGGCGAGTTCAAATCCAGTAGAGCCAGTCCTACGCGGTAGATCGCGCCCGCCGTGGTATTGCGAACCCCGTGGTAGAACAGCATCCAGCCTTGACGCGTTTCGATGGGCTGACAGGCCAGGCCGACCCGGTGGCAATCCCAGTAGGCGGTCCGGGTCATAATCAGGATTCTGTGGTCGCCCCAGTGCTTCAAGTCGGGAGAGAAACTAATCCACATGTGCGCTTCGCCCCGAACGATGGGCCGGTGGATCAGCGCGAATCGTCCGTTGAACCTGCGTGGAAAGAGGCAGGCGTCCTTGTCCTCCGGCGGCAGTAGCGAGCCGAGACGGGCGAACGTCCTGAAGTTCTTCGTGATCGCCAGCGAGACCACGGGGCCGCCCTCGCTGAACGAGACGTAGGTGACGGCGAATTGCTTTTGCTCTTCGAGCCAGACGATGCGCGGGTCCTCCAGTCCCCACCGTTCTTCGCGGGAATTCTGGTCCGCCTCAAGGGTCGGCTGGGCGTCGATTTGCCAATCGGTGAATCCGTCCGCGCTTCGCGCGACCGTCAGGTGGGAGAAGCCGCGCATGTCCTCGGCGCGCACGAGCAGTAAGGTCTCCGAATTCAGTCTCGCCGCCGCCGGATTAAAGACGGCGTTGGTCGGATAGGGCCAGTCCTCCGGTTTCATGATGGGATTGCCTTCGTATCTTCTGAACAACTCGTGCGCCATTTTTTCTCGCAAAAGCTCAGGCATAGCCGCAAATCTCCCAAACGCCGACAATGATTCTTGTCGTCGGGGCCCTATAACAAAGCCACAACGTGAAGCTCAAAGGGTACGAACCGGCCTCCCAGCCGGGACAGCCCTAAATTTAATCGGCAAGTACGCCATTTGCAGCGTTGCCGCCGGACCATGGAGCGCTGCATCCGTCGCGCACCTCATCGTGGCTTCCGGCGTCTCACGTCCTGACCAACTGAGTCTCGTACAAGCTCTGATAGAGCGAGCAGGTCTCGATGAGCTGCTCGTGCTGGCCCTGAGCCACGATCCGCCCGCGATCCATAACCACAATCACGTCCGCGGTAATGACCGTGCTGAATCTGTGCGCGATGATAAAGCTGGTCCTGTCCCGCATGATCTCCTCAATCGCGTTGTGAATCTTGGCTTCACTGTCGGCGTCCACCTGGCTGGTCGCCTCGTCGAAGATCAAGATGGCCGGGTCCCTCAGGATAGCCCTGGCGATCACGATTCTCTGCAACTGGCCGCCGCTCAGACCCGCTCCCTGTTCGCCGATGATGGTGTCGTAGCCCTTGGGCAGGGGGGTGATGAACTCGTGGGCGAAGGCACGTTTCGCTGAGGCGATGATTTCCTCCCGGGACGCGCCCGGCTTGCCGTACGCGATGTTGGTCGCGATGGTGTCGTTGAAGGTCACGATCTGCTGGGTTACCATTCCGATCTGGTTGCGCAAGCTGAACAGAGTCGCGTTACGGATGTCTTTGCCGTCGATCAGTATCTGTCCCGAATCCGGGTTGTAGAATCTCGGCACCAGATTGGCAAGTGTTGTTTTGCCCGAACCGTTCGGTCCGACGATGGCCACGTTATGTCCCGCGGGCACAATGAGATTGATCCCTTTGAGCACGGGTTTGTTCGTCCTCGGATAGCTGAACACCACGTTCCGGAATTCGATCTCGCGTCTGAGTGGCCCAATGGCTTCGGCGCCGGCCACCTCTTCTTCGAGATCCTCGTCGATCACGCCGAAGACGCGCTCGGCCGCGGCATTCGACATCTGGACCCGATTCCAAATGTCACTGCTCTTGCGGACGCACTCGGCGGTCACGCCCAACGCGATCAGCAGGCCGAAAAAGGAGCTCGACCGCATATTCGCGTTGGCTACCCAGTGGACGCCCACAAGCAGGGCCGCCGAACCGGCGAACATCCCCAGAACCTCCATGACGGGGCCGGTGGCCGCATCGACCTTCGAGATATGCAGCAAGCGGCGTAGCAACTGTCTGTTGACGTTCGTGAACGCTGTGTGCTCGTGTTCCTGGCGGTTGTACACCTTCACGACGCTCAGCGCCCCGACCACGTCACTGAGCCTACCAAGCATAGCCGACCGGCTGAGCAGCGACTTCCTGGTGCCCTTCTTGATCTTGCGGCCCAGCGTCGCACCGAATCCGATGGCTGCCGGTCCGGCGGCCAGGAAGATCAGTGTCAGCTTCCAGTTCAGACACATGGCCAGACCCAGGGTCCCGGCCGCCTTCATCGGTTCGAGAAGCGCCTTGCCCAACAATATCTTCACCGACTGAGACACCTGGCCCGTGTCATTCACGATTCGGCTGACTGTGTCGCTCGTTCCTTCCTGGCTGAAGAAGCCCAGGGGCATCCTCGTTACGTGATAGAACACGTCCTCGCGCAATCCGCAGATCACGATCTGCACGACCTTCTCGCCCAGGTATCGCTGGTAGAACGTGGCGATACATCGCATAACGGTCACGACGACCATGCCAAGGATGATGAACATCACCGCACGCTCCTTGCTGCCCTTCCCGTCGCCGCGCTTGGCGATCAGGCCCACCAGCCCCTGAGCCCAGTCAACGTAGAAGGGCTTGGGGGGCGTCGACAGGGTCAGCTCGGTTATCTTCGGCGCGCCCACCGTGTTGTCCCGCCGGACCTGCACCGGGATACTTCCGTTTGCCGTGGTGGCCAGAATCTGGAGCAGTTGGGCTCGCGTGACCCTCGTCCGGCCTTCGCCTACCAACGTGCCGCCGGCGCCCACGATCTTGTCGTTGACCTTTAGGCCGGCGCGCTGCGCCAGGCTGCCCTTGGAAACGTGGTCGACGTCCAGATAGAATGCGAGGTTACTGTCCGGCCGCTCGAGGAAATCGGGCGTCTCGGGCACGTCGAAGTTCATGCCATAGCGCCAGTTGCAGACGTTCCGGTCCACCCACCCGCGCAGACCTTCCTCGCCCATCATGACCTTCAAGAGCGGCACAACCGTCGCGAAACTCAGCGAAAAGAGCATTCCGATCAGCATCGCACTGACAAAGACAACGATCAGCCGAGGCCATTGGGGCCAGACGTACTTGAATACCCGTGTAAAAGCCTTCATTCGTTACCCGATACTCGATCCTCAATCCTTGCGCTTGCGCCCGGCGGCTGGCGTCCCCCGACGTGACGTCCCGCAAAAGATTGCCGGGCCAAGCGACAAGTCAGGCTGGGAAAATACCACACCCGCCTGCACCGGTCAAGCGTAAAGCTGTTGACCATCGAAGCGACGGATGGTACACTCTTCGTCTTTTGAGGACGATGCCGATGATAATCGACCGTTTGATCCTGGGGGCATATGAGACCAACTGCTACGTGCTTCGCAGCAGCGAGGAGGCCAAGGATTGCCTGGTTGTGGACCCCGGCCTCGACGCCGACCCGCTCATCGACTTCCTGGCTGACCGCGAGCTTAGTCCTGTGGCGATCGTTCTGACGCATGGGCACATTGACCACATCGCCGGGCTGGCCGTGCTCCGCAAGCGGTTTCCGGACGCGAAGGTCTATATCCACAAGCTCGATGCGGGCATGCTCGCTGAACCGTACACGAATCTTTCCGCGATGAGTGGGGGATCGTTCACCACAGAGCCTGAAGATGTGACGCTGGAGGAACCGGACGTGATCGATCTGGCGGGCATCAAGCTGCAAGTGCTCCACACGCCCGGCCACACGCCCGGGGGTATCTGCCTGTACTCAGCCCAAGACGGCGTCGTCTTAGTCGGCGACACCCTCTTCGCCGGCTCTATCGGCCGAACCGACTTCCCCGGTGGGAGTATGTCGCAGCTCCTGAAAGGTGTCAAAGAGAAGCTCTTCACTCTTCCCGGCGGGACAAAAGCCTACCCCGGCCACGGCCCCGCGACCACCATCGCCAGTGAAAAAGCCCACAACCCCTTCTTCCAACAGGACATTCTGTAGGGAGACGGCTTATGCCCCATTATTGGTGTTTTCACTGATTGACTTGATTAACAGACCTGCGTTTGCGGAGGTATACCTGACGAAAGGAGACTAAGCAGTGAAGCCATTTGTTTCCGTCGATAGAAAGTTGATACAGCCGCGTGTATGGATCGTCCTGCTGCTTGTTGCCTTCGCATCGACCTTGGTGACGTCTTCGGCCACCGAGCAGTCCAAGACGGCCGAGAAGAAATCCGATGTGAAGAAAAGCTCCGCTCCCAAAGAGCTGAGCGAAGTCTTTTCCGCCGCTGATGACCCGGCGCCCGAACGTGTCCTTTTGACGCTGACGGCGCAGCCGGCCACGAGCCAGGCCGTCAGTTGGCGCACATGGCCCACCGGCAACACGCTGCAGGCGGAGATCGTTGTGGCGCCGGGCGGCCCGATCAAAGAAGACACAGCGGTTCGGGTGAAGGCGGTTGTCGAACGTGTGACCTACGGAGGCGGGCAGACGATGCTCCACGCCGGGGTCGTGTTCAAAGGCCTCCAGCCCTCCACGCTGTATGCTTATCGCGTGGGTGATGGAAAGACCTGGAGCGAGTGGAATCTCTTCCGCACGGCTGACGACGGGCCCGGCCCCTTCTGCTTTCTTTACATCGGCGACCAGCAGAACGACATTAAGTCACAGTGGTCGCGCGTCATTCGGGAGGCCGTGCTCAAGGCGCCGGACGCCCGGTTCATCGCCAACGCCGGCGACCTCGTGACGGACCCGCTTAATGACCGGCTCTGGTACGAGTGGTATGACGGAGCGGGTTGGATCTATCGCACCATTCCCAGCCTTCCGACGCCCGGCAACCATGATGTCAGCAAAGATGCGGTCAACAAGACCTGGCGGCCACAGTTCGTGCTGCCCCGCAATGGGCCAGCGGGTCAGCAGGAGCTCTCGTACTACGTTGACTATCAAGGCGTGCGTCTGATTTCTCTTAACGGCAGCGACTATAGCGACGTCGCCCAATTGAAGTGGCTCGACAATGTGTTGTCTGACAATCCCTGTGCATGGACCATTGTTGTGACTCATCAGCCATTGTATTCGACCGGCAAGAACCGCGATTCCACCAAACGCCGCAATCTGCTCATGCCGCTTTATGACAAGTACAGGGTAGACCTCGTGCTTCAAGGCCACGACCACAGCTACGGGCGGACCCCCAAGATCCGCGCGGGGCAAATCGTGGGACCTGAAAAGCCCGGCGTCGTCTACGCCACCTCGGTGAGCGGCCCCAAGATGTACGAGCTCAATCGCGCGAGCCGCCCGTTTATGGCTCGCATGGCCGCCAACCTCCAACTGTTCCAGGTCGTGTCGATCACCGAGGCTGCCCTCGACTATGACGCCTACGCCGCGGACGGCAGGCTGTTTGATTCCTTTGAGCTCCAGAGAACCGGACCCAAAGCGACCAAGTTGATTGACCGCGCGCCAAAAGATGAAAACCCACGCGAAGAGGATTTTCTCGGCGAGGGCAAAATAGGAGAAAACAAGTAATCCCTCTCCAAGGGATAAAGGTGCCAGACTTTTGATTTGGATGTCGGTATCTGTGTCTTCTTGATACCACACGGACTTGTCGGGTCCGGGGCCTGCAATCATCGTCTATGAAAGGGTTTTTCCTTGACAAAAGGTTGACGGATGCGGTATAAATATAGGTAGATGGGTAGGAGTCTTTTGTTCACGTAGCCCTTTCCAAGTGAGGAGCATGGTGACGGTCGTGACAGTCAGTGTCTTCTGTTGTATTTGGGCCGGGAGTGGTGTATCCCCGGATCAACCGCTGATGTGTGCACGGATTGAAAACCCAGCGGCTCAAGACCTTGCCCGGCAACTGATCGAAGCCGGTTTTGACGTGCCCGGTGGGAGTATCACCGAGGACCACTTCGATGTGATCGTCTCCGACGCGGAATTGGCGATCTTGACGCAGAACGGTTTGCAGCCACAGAAGATCACTGTGGGACGTCCATTCCGGGATATCCAGAATCAGCGGCTGGCCCTCTCGGCGGTACCGTCGGGGTACCCGGATTTGGCTCAAATTCGGGCCGAGATGGACGCTGTGGAGGCCGAATTCCCTTCGATTTGCCAGGTTGCAGACCTCACGGAGACCTACGGGGTAGCTGCGACTTTTGAAGGGCGCCACATTTTCGCCGTCAAGATCTCCGATCACGTCACTGAAGATGAGGATGAGCCGGCGTTTCTGCTGGTCGGCGCGCACCACGCTCGCGAGATCGTAACCCCGGTCATTGCGTTGTACGCCGTCGAACAATTCACGCAACAATATGATGTTGACCCCGCGATTACGGCCTTAGTCGATGAATACGAGATATGGGTTGCACCCGTTTGGAATCCCGACGGATACGAATACGTGTTCACGACGGATAACTACTGGCGAAAAAACCGGACGACTTTTAGCGACGGCGTCGGTGTCGATCTAAACCGGAACTATCCTTTCGGCTGGGACGCGCCGTGCGGTGGCAGTACGGCTGTCACGTCGCAAACCTATCGTGGTCCCGCAGCGGCATCGGAGCCCGAGACGCAAACCATGGTCGCATTCGGGGACGACCGTCATTTCGCCAAGGTTGCCGATCTTCATTCTTACGCCCGCGAGGTGCGCTATGGAAACGGCTGCCTGTCCTATCCGTTCATGTCCTTCCTGGCCACCGAGGCGAATGATCTGGCGATGGTGGCAGGCTATCAGCCAAGTCTCTCGTGCTGTACCGGGGGAGATATCCATTTCCACAACGCCTATCACGGCAGCCATGCCTTTCTGTGGGAGACGCACGGGGCCTTTCAGCCTGGTTATGCCAGTGCCCGAAGTGAGGCGGCTCGAGTGTTCCCCAGTGTGTTGGCGTTGCTGGAGCGTCCCATTTGCCTGAGCGGTCACGTCACGGACGCCCTTACCGGAGAAGCCGTCGCCGCGACGATCACCACCCTCGACGTTACCTTCGAGAACGGCGAAACAAACGAAAGCGACGAACGCCGGGGACGGTACCACGCCTTCATGCCCGAGGGGACGTACACGCTCGAATTCGACGCCAACGGGTACTTTCCGGAGTACCGCACGGTCGAAGTAGTCTCCGGCCTGGGTCAAGTCATGGACGTGGCCATGATGCCTTCGGGCGTCGACGTGAACGATGACGATCAGGTGGATATGGCGGATCGTGCCGCTCTTGCCGACTGGGAGCATCAAAGCGAGAGCCGTGCGTGCTGCGGCTCGGATCTAAAGGAAGATCATAATAAGGACGTCATGATACGTTGTCAGAATTGACTTTGGTGATATGTTTTGAAAGGGTGGATGACCATGTGTAGCAAGAGTATCAGACTGACGGCACTTGCGATTGTGCTGGCCGTAAGCGCCGGGTTGCAGGCGACGACCATTATTTGGGTCTCGGACAACCGTGTTGCCGGCAGGGAGCAGGGCTGGATCGACCTGCTCGAAGCGAACGGGTACACCGTTGACCTGAGCTTCAACAATCAGGAAGGACGCGTCCTCGACGCCGCAAAGCTGGAGGCCCTGAACGCGGCCGATCTGATCATCGTCGGTCGCGACATGCTCAGCGCCGAATACAGCGGAGGAACGGAGCCAACGCAGTGGAACTCTCTGACCACACCATTGATAATGCTTAACGGCTGGTTGCCCGGCAGTGAACGCTGGAAATGGCTGGGGATCAGCACCAACGTCGAGCGCGCGATCACGAACCTCGATGCCGTGATGCCGGGCCATCCGGTGTTCGCTGGCGTGGCGCTCGACGCGGACGACCAGGTCAGCATTTTGACGACCACTTGCCAGTTTACTGACACCAGCGACCCCGGCAACGGAACCCTGATTGCCCGGAACGTCAGCAACGACGATGTCTGGATTGTCGAATGGAAAGCCGGGCAGGAATTCTATCCCGGATCGGGACAGACCGCTGGCGGATCGCGCATGCTTCTGGTCGGCGGCAGCCAGCCCAACCCGGGTGAGTACAATTTCACCGACGATGGAGAGAAGATATTCCTTAACGCTGTCCGTTACATGCTCAACATCAAGCAAGAGAAGGCCTTCAATCCAATACCCCCCAGTGGCACTCTCTATGAAGACACATGGGTGACCTTGAACTGGTCGCCGGGAGAATCGGCCGTTTCTCACGACGTCTACCTTGGGGTCAGTTTTGACGACGTCAACGAGGCTACCCCGGACTCTGACGTGTTCCAGGGCAACCAGACGACCACTTTTCTTGTGGCGGGCTTTCCCGGATTTGCTTTTCCTGAAGGCCTCGTCCCGGGTACGACATATTACTGGCGAATCGACGAGATCAATGATGCCGATCCGAACAGTCCGTGGAAGGGCGACGTCTGGAACTTTACGATTCCGACCGACAAAGCCCACAATCCTAATCCAGCCGATGGCGCCGAGTCCGTCGATCTGAACGTGAAACTGAGCTGGGAGACCGGTTTCGGCGCGAAAACGCACACGGTTTTCTTCGGTGACGATTTTGACACCGTCTCGAACGCTACGGTTGGAAATCCCGTGGGAACGACGACATACAATCCCGGCCCGCTCAAATTGGCCAAGTCCTACTACTGGCGCGTCGATGAGTTCGACGGCATCAATACGCATAGGGGCGACATCTGGAGCTTTACGACCGTAGGCGGCATCTCAGACCCGAGTCCGACTGACGGCGCCGTGGACATCACGCAAACGCCTACCCTTACCTGGACTCCGGGAGCGCCGGCCGCCTCGCACGAAATATACTTCGGAAGCGATGAAGATGCGGTGAGGAATGCCACGAAGGCTTCGCCGGAATACAAGGGCACCCGCGTCCTCGGCGATGAGAGCTACGCGCCCGGCGAGCTCGCGTGGGAAGCCACGTACTATTGGCGTGTGGATGAAGTCAATGACGTCAATCCCGACAGCCCGTGGAAAGGTCCGGTTTGGAGCTTCACAACAGCCGATTTTGCCATCGTGGACGACTTTGAGGGCTACACCGATGACGATGCCGACGGCCAGGCCATTTGGCAAAGCTGGATCGACGGCTTCGGTATTGCGGACAACGGCTCGCAGGTCGGTTATCTGCTTCCGCCGTACGCCGAGCAGACAATTGTCCACGGCGGTCTGCAATCCATGCCGCTGACGTACAACAACACGGACGGCGTTGGGAATTCGGAGGCGACGTTGACGTTAACGGCTCCTCGCGACTGGACGGTAGAAAATGTCGCCGAATTGTCTCTGTGGTTCCACGGTCTTCCGGGTTCCGTCGGCAGCTTCACGGAAGATCCCGCCGGTACCTTCACCATGACCGGCTCGGGCGCCGATATTTGGGGCACGGCCGATCAGTGCCACTTCGCCTACAAGATGCTCACCGGCGCCGGTTCAATCATTGCAAAAGTCGACAGCGTCCAGAACACCAATGGCTGGGCGAAAGCCGGCGTGATGATCCGTGAGACGCTAGACGCCGGATCGAAACATGCCTTCGCGGCGGTCACGCCCGCCAATGGTGTGGCTTTCCAGGGCCGCGGCACGGCGGACGGTGACAGTTTCAGCACCAACCAAACCGGGCTCAGCGCCCCGTACTGGGTGAAGCTGGAACGCACCGCATCGAATACCTTTACGGTCTCCCATTCGGCCAACGGCACGACCTGGTCACCCGTCACGGATGCGACGCCGCGCAGTATCTCCATGGCCTCAACGGTCTACATCGGCCTGGCGCTGACCAGCCATGACGCGGCCTTGACGTGCGAGGCGGTTTTCTCCAACGTCGCGACGACGGGCTCGGTCAGCGGTCAATGGTCCGACCAGGACATCGGCATCACGAGCAACACCGCCGAACCGCTGTACGTGGCCATCTCCAACGCCAGTGGCGCGCCGGCGGTCGTGGTCAACGAAGACCCCGCTGCGGCGACAATCGACGCCTGGACACAATGGCGCATCCCGCTGCAGGCGTTTGCGGATCAGGGCATCAATTTGCAAAACGTGGATAAAATCGCGATCGGTCTGGGCGCCACGGGTGACCCGTCGGCGACCGGCGGCACGGGGACGATCTATATTGACGATATCCGACTGTATCCGTAGGCAACACCCGGACGTTGAGATTGTCAGCGAACAGCAAGACGCTGCAGTACCTTCGATTCGAGACCTCTACCGGGGCATCCGGTAGAGGTTCCGGACGTGGGGCGTGTCGGCTGGTTACCATTGCCGTGGGAGGTTTTGCAGACTGAAGATGGAAACGGAGCCGAGTCGCGTAGAGAGTTTTTGTTTGGGCGATGCTCTCCTATCCGGTATGATGCCGACCTGTTCGGCCAATGTGAAGGCTATTGCGTGTCTGGCCGCTCGCGGACGGTTTTAGCCCGTGGACGCGAGATGGCAGGGTCGCCATCGCGTCTCAGGCGAAAGGACGGTAGTATGTGCAGGCGAAGAGGATTCACGCTTATCGAGCTTCTTGTGGTTATCGCCATCATTGCCCTGTTGCTGGCGATTCTGATGCCGGCGTTACAGCGTGTTAGAAGACAGGCCAGAGCCACGGTCTGTCAGGCAAACCTGAATCAATGGGGCCTCATCTGGTCAATGTATTGCCATGACAACGGGGGCTATTTCCCCAAAAGGATTTCGATATGGCATGACATCGTGCGACCGTACTACACGGATACCAAAATATGTTTTTGCCCCATGGCGACAAAACTGTACTCAGAAGGAGGTCAGTGGGGCTATGGAGCCTGGGAGTTGGATACGGCTTCGGGCAGCTACGGGCTGAATCAGTGGGTGTTAGATGTGCCGAAGGATACCGTCGAAGGCCGGCGCGAGCCTGAGAATATGTGGAGGACCACCGACGTCCAGGGCACCAATAATATCCCGTTGTTTTTGGATTGTGCCACCATAGGAGTGACTTGTTGGCCGGAGGATAATCCCCCGGAATATGATGGCCAGTACTGGCCGTACACGGGTAACAATTACGATGAAATGAGGCGGGTTTGCCTCAATCGGCACGATGGATTCGTCAACAGCCTTTTCCTGGATTTCACCGTCCGAAAGGTCGGTCTCAAGGAGTTGTGGACTCTGAAGTGGCATCGCAATTACGACACTGCGGGCCCCTGGACCCGCGCCGGCGGCACCGTGCCGGAAGACTGGCCGGAATGGATGAGGGCCTTCAAAGATTACTGAAAGAACTCTTGCTGATCTTTGAGAAGTAAGGGCGCCCGGATTGGCAGGGGCGTCTTCCTCTCTTCCCGTCCGAACAGGTTCCCTTCTTGCGCCAGGCGTGGCAGAACCGCGAAGTTGCTGCACATTTCTCTTGACTTTTCGAGTAGATTTTAGTATAATACCTACCGAACATGACGGCCGGTTGTCCGTGAGTAGCATTCGATGGATGGTCGCCATGAGAGACTGCCCCGAGCTTGTCGAGGGGATGGCGGACCTCGGACCCATGCTCGACGTTGCCTCGCTCAACGTCGAATCCCGCGGAGCCACTCCCGGATCAGTGTGGCGAAAGTGTCTTATTTTGGTGCATAGTTCTGCAAGAATCTCCAGAATTTTACAAAAATTCACAAATTCTGCGATATCCGTGTCAAAGGAACAGACAACCGGCGTTCATTCGAGTTCACTTCCTCCGGGCATAGCAAGGCCGCGCAGCTCAGTTGAAAAAACAAAGCCAATCCGCCACAACGGTTGGCGGACAAGTCGGCCAGCCTTCGACTGGAAGCACTAAACTCGAAATCCTAAACCCTAAACGAGCGCATGTTTGCAAAACAAACCCAATTCTGTCCACACACCGCTGAGAACACTGAGGTTACCGAGCAGGCGCCGTGGTGGGGCAAGCCGCCACCCTACAGGGTGCCGCTTGCAAAACAAAGCCAATTTCAGTCGGCTTCTGCCGCTGGAAAGACGATTGAAAGGGAGGAAGAAGCCGGTCGGGGTCGGTGAAAAAACAAAGCCAAATTGGGCGGTGGGGCACACGCGATACGCGATACGACATACCTGCTTAGAAGTGGTTATTGAAATAGTCAGGTTTGCCGTCGTCGCTGTCGTAGGTTTTCGGATCGTCGGTTTCGGCGTCGATGCGGATACGCTCGATGCGCTGGGCCTTCTTCGTATTGCTGTCGACGGTGACCAGGATACCGTTCATTCTCACGTCGCCCGTGGCGATCTCGAACGGGAACGGCATCTGCGTTCTGAGCGCTTTCAGGACGTTCTCGACGCCCCGGCCGAGGATGGAGTCGTGCGCGCCCGTCATGCCGATATCGGTGATGTAGGCGGTGCCCTTGGGCATGATTCGCTCGTCGGCGGTCACGACGTGGGTATGCGTGCCGAAACACAGGCTGACCCGGCCGTCCAGGTGGTAGCCCATTGCGATTTTCTCGCTGGTAGCCTCAGCGTGGAAGTCCACCACGATGACGTCCGCTTGCTGCTGGAGCGGGGGGAGGATTCGGTCGATCATGTTGTACGGGCAGTCGCCGGGCTTCATGAAAAGCCGGCCGATCAGAGCGACCACGGCCACGGTGGGTCCTTTTCCGGTCTTGTAGACAGCCGTGCCTTTGCCGGCGGCGCTGGCGGGGAAATTGGCCGGCCGGACAATGTTGTCCGCCGTTTCGAGCGTCTGGATAATATCTCTCTTGCGGTACGTGTGGTCGCCCAGGGTGATCAAATTGACGCCATAGCGCAACAATTTGTTGTAGATTTGGGGGGTCAGGCCCGAGCCGCCGGCCGCGTTTTCGGCGTTGGCGATGACGCAATCAATCTCGTGTTCCCTGACCAAAGCCTTGAGCTTGTCGGCAAGGATGCGTCTGCCGGGCCGGCCGACAATGTCACCTATACATAGGATGTTCAGATTCATGAGCGTATCCTGCTCCGCCATTGGCGGAAAAGGGGAGTTGAAAGTGCCTAAAGTGAGCTAAAATGCCTAAAGTGCCTAAAGTCAAGCGCGCCTGGAGTCCGGATCTCCGTCGGTACGACCTTAGCTCACTTCAGGGCATTTTAGTCACTTTAGCTCACTCTCTTCAGCTATTTCGCATACTCGATACAGCGGACTTCCCGGAGGAGCGTGATCTGGATTTCGCCGGGGTAAGTCATTTCGTTCTCGACCTTGGTGGCGATATCCCTGGCTACCTTGACAGCGGCCTCGTCGTCCACCTGATCGGCCGCGACGATAACACGGATTTCGCGTCCGGCCTGAATGGCGTATGCGTTTTCAACGCCCTTGAAGCTGGTGGCGATCTCCTCGAGCTTCTCCAACCGCTTGATGTAGCGTTCGAGCGTTTCCCTTCGGGCGCCGGGACGCGAAGCGCTGATCGCGTCGGCGGCGGAGATCAGGGGCGTGTACGGGTTGTCCGGCGGAATATCGCCGTGATGGCCCGCCACGGCGTTGAGGACGACCGCCGATTCGTTAAAGCGTTTGAGATAGTTGGCCCCAATGGTGGGGTGGTTCCCTTCGACGTCGTGGTCGATGGCCTTGCCTATATCGTGGAGCAAGCCGGCCCGGCGGGCAATCGTGCCGTCGAGGCCGAGCTCGTCGGCCATGACCTGGGCCAGAAAAGCCACTTCGACGCTGTGGCGAAGCACGTTTTGGCCGTAGCTCGTTCGGTAGCTCAAGGCCCCGATCAGGCTAAGAATCTTGTTGCTCAGGCCCCGGATGTTCGTCTCGACCGCGGCGTCCTTGCCAAGCTGGAGAAGCTTGTGATTGACGTCTTTCTTGGTCTGGGCTACGAGCTCTTCGATCCGGGAGGGATGGATTCGGCCATCCTGTATGAGCCGCTCCATGGAGAGACGTGCGACTTCCCGCCGGACGGGGTTGAAGCCGCTGACGACGATCATGCCGGGCGTATCGTCAACGATGACGTCCACTCCGGTCGCCTTCTCGAAGGCGCGAATATTGCGGCCTTCCCGCCCGATAATCCGGCCTTTCATGTCGTCATTCGGTATCTCGACGGTCGAGACCGTCACCTCGCAGGTGTGCTCGGCGGCGTAGCGCTGGATGGCGGAGCTGATAATTTCCCGGCTCTTTTCGTCGGCCGTTTCCGTGGTCTCTTCCAGCTTGCGCTGGATCAGAGACGACATCTCGTGCTCACATTCATCTTCGAGACGCTTGAGGAGCAGGGCCTTGGCCTCTTCCATACCCATGCCGGTGATCTTCAGCAGTTGGTTCTTCTGCTGGGCCATCAGGACAGTTAGCTGCTTTTCTTTCAGGGCGACGTTATGTGTTCTGCGTTCATTCTCCTGTTGATCTTGTTTCAGTGTTCTTTCTCGCTGCTGGAGCAGTTCAGTCTGGCGATCCATGGCGTCTTCGCGTTTGGTCAACCGCAATTCGGCTTCATGCAGCTCGGCTTTGATCTTGCTGGCCTCGGCGGCGACCTGCTCCCTTCGTTTCATGGTCTCCGCTTTGGCGTCAATCTGCGCGGACTTAATGATGTTCTCTGCTTCCTTCTTGGCTCCGTCGAGCTGCCTTTCCAGGTCCTCCTGGAACGTCTTGGCCTTCGCCCGGGTGATCATCTGGGTGATGATGGCTACAAGCGAGCCGCCCAGAAGAAGGCCAAAGACTAAGGCGCCGATGACCGACGTGGGCCCCAACTCCATTAGCATGTCCATAGTTTACAACCTTTCCCATACCGTTATCATAGATTTATCGCAGCATGGGTTGATGGGACGGACCATGGCATGGCCGGCGGGTCAGTTCAAAGAGATGGCCGTGAAAAGTGAGAGTCTTCTTGCTCGAGCGCGAAATCAGCTATCAATCGCCACAATCTGTAATGATAGTGGCAATTTTGACAGCAAAAGGTCAACTTTTGTCATGTTTCTAGCTGATTCTATGTCCAAAACCGACACTCCTTCGCGGGTAAGCGAATGCTTCTTCGAGCGAATCTCATTTCACGCTAATCTCACGTTCGGGACGTATTCGGCGGCCCAGAATCGGGTTCGTTCTTCCAGGCGGCTAAACGTCGCCGAAGGTGTCTTTGTAACTTAACTCCCGTCGAACAAAAAGGCTACTAGGCCTCTTGCTTTCACGCGCCCCGCGATTCAAAGGTGACAGTCAAGCAAAAGGCGGGGCGCGCCACAGTCTTATTCATCAACTGTTGCTGACGTTTGTTTCATCGTAGAGCATCTTCAGAATCTGTTCAAGCAAAAAAATACGAATTTGCCCAATATGTTGTTCCTGCAACCATCACGCTGGAGATATCGGCTGGAATGAGACCCGTGTTCTATAGATTTTGACTAGACAATCCGCATAAGTCTCTGCTCTGGCTAAAATTAGATCAGGCCCCTCAGCGGCGTGGGCACAGCGCTTGTCCGCAGGGGGGTCGAGCGCGGCAATATGACAAGTTCCACAAGAGCCTGGATTTCAGAGCAGAAATGGCGAAATCGATAGATTCTTCGGATGATGGGCTAGCGTTCGGGATGCCGTTGAGATTTCCTACATTAACAGGCTTCCCTTGGCCAGCCGATGCCGGTCAGGGCCAGAGGTGGTTTTTAAGCCAGTCATCGGCCAACATCGCAAAGTCCGAGAAGTCGATGCGGTCATCCACGTTCAAATCCGGGGCGATCATAAGAGGTTGATCGAAAACGCCCGTTCCGTTTGTGGCGACGTAGGCGACCTCTGCTTGTGAGAGGGCATAGCCGTAGATTCGGAAATCGTCGATCAGGCCGTCGTAGCCGCCATAAGAGCCGGAGCCGATCTGGAAGGAATGGACGCCCGCGATGGGTGCGTCGGCACCCGTCCGGCTAGCGTACAGCACGCCGTTGAGGAAGATTTGCATGGCCCCGGTCCGAGTGTCTTTGGTGAACGCCCAGTGGTTCCATCGGCCCAACCACTCGCTCGCGTACCGGTGATTCCCGCTGAGTCGGTTGGCAAAAGACCAGGGGCCGCCGCAATCCCAGATGTACCGTCCGGGCTGCCTCCAGCATCCAAGATGGATGGCAATGGCCGGGTCCGTCGAACCATAGTCAAAGTCCGAGCAGCAGACAGTATCATTGGTGTGTCCTGAATCGGCCCCATATTGCCAGAACACGATGGTGATTCCCTTGGCAGCCTTCGCGAAGACGCCCGGCGTGCCGACCACGTCAACGGCGTCCCCACCACCATCGAACCTAATCGCTTGGCCGTAAACGCCCTGGACGTAAGTTGGGTGGCCAAGTGCCCGGCCGTCGGCGGCGCCCGCGCTGTCGTCGGCGTTGCCTTCGAATTCATACCATAGGATCGGGGCATTGGGGGGCGCGACAGGATACAGGTTGTAGCCTCTGTCGAGCCAACGAGCGGCCATCTCTCCCAAGTCTACGGAATTGACGACACAATCGCCGTTGAAGTCGCCCTCGGGGCGGTTCTCGGGCAGGCACAGGGACGAGTACAGGCGGATGTCGTCGAAGTAGACCGTGCCGTAGCCTTCGGCGTTCGGTTTGCCCGCTTCTGCGCAGAAGCCTAGGGCTATGCTCGTGACGCAACTCAGGTCGAGATTGGGATCGTTCAGCTCGCCCAGCACGATTCTCCACGGTTGCCAGGTATCCTTCCGAAGGTCGTTGGCATCTCCGGGGTATGCGATGATCGTCTCGGAATCCTCATCGTCAAGAACGAGATACATCTGTCCGATGATGTTGGTCGGCTGGCCTCGAAAGAACAACTCCAGCACCTTCTCACCGGCTGCAGTCCAGTCCTGGGTTGGCCTAA
>JARRQQ010000059.1:11038-13320 GCA_037381725.1 Sedimentisphaerales bacterium | reverse complement strand
CCCAGGATCAGGGGGATACCGATGGTGAAAATGATCGAGACATATTTTGCAAGCAAGACCTGATTTCGTCTTAGAGCATAGGATAGCACTAGGCGGAGTGTCCCAACTTCCTTTTCACCGGAGATTCCTCGAAATGCCAGCAACAGGGCAAACAGGCTGACGATGATCTTAATGATGAACGCCCAATCCAGTTCGGGGACGAACGGCAATTTGAAGTTCTTTTGTCCGGCCGGCATCGGAGTCAATCGGCCTTTGGGTTCGAGTTTGTAGCC
Source organism: Sedimentisphaerales bacterium (assembly GCA_037381725.1). Taxonomy (GTDB): domain Bacteria; phylum Planctomycetota; class Phycisphaerae; order Sedimentisphaerales; family Anaerobacaceae; genus JAFGTG01. The sequence continues at coordinate 13,048 of JARRQQ010000059.1, read as the reverse complement.
GGGGGGCTGGTATTTCGATCCGCCATCGGCCAGAAGCACCAATGGACTGGGGCGCATGTATAAGGGAGTCTGTCTCGTGCTATGCCGATGCGTTGCCTCCCTTATTCCGTCGTTATACCCGCTCATCCGCTCGCGGTGTTTCTGAACGGTAATCCAACCGTTCATGCCGAAGAGCAAAATACTCAGGACAACCAGGATGATGAACTGGAGGCTCTGAAGGTGTTCCAGGATTTCACGTTTAATGATCGCGATCATGCGCTCATCCGATATCTCGTTTTACGAAAACCATATGGGCCGTGACGAAGAAAATGACACTGAGCAGAAACAGAATGATCCATTGGTGCAGCGTTTGAGCGATACACTCGCCAGCGGATTGAATAACGTAGCCGAATTCCGGCAGTTTAGATTCTCTGTACAACTTAAAGTCTGTGTAACGTAAGGCCCATCGTTCTATGTACTTGTCCCAGTGCCGTCTAACGCCTTCCATGAAGTGGTCGAACTCTCGAATGTCCGTACCGGCCAGCCGTTGCATGGCTCCATCCAGCAAAACCGAAGGGGAGCAGATCGCGATATTTTGAGCAAGGCGCATCTGGCGCGTGAACTGCTGGCTGTACTCGTTGTCGACGCGGTAGTACAGTTCCGTGCGCTGAGCGTTCAGCTCAAAGTTCTTTTTGCTCCATTCCATATCCATGTTGCCGGATCGGACCATCTTGATGAAGGCATCTCGGTTCTCCTTGAATTCTCGCTCGTAGGGTTCGAAGACGGCACGTTTGCGGTCGGAAATCTCCTCACTACTCGGCAGCTTAACCACGTGCTGGGACAAAATGACGCTGACGTTAGGATAAATGACGATAATGACGATCCAGATTTGCAGAAGGACGAGCAAAGCCACGGACGGCCGGTCGAAGATCGTCGAGATCATGAGGCTCAGAGTAAAAAAGGCCCCGAGATAAAGGGCGGAAATCCCCCACATCCCCAGGATGCGTGTTGAAGTGTCCCAATTTATAGAGATAGCCGGATGCAGAACCAGAACGAGCACGGCGACGAGCGTGGCGATGGTCAGCGAGCCGAGGACGACAAAGAAACCGCCAAGGAATTTTCCGAAGAGCAGATGACCTCTCGATAGAGGATTCGCCAAGGTCAATCGGAGCGTTCCCTGGACCCTCTCTTCGGCGATGCTGTTGTAGGCCAAGAAGACAACCATCAGACTCATGACGACGCGAACGACAAAGGCGAAATCGACGGATGTGAAGCCGGAGACATAGCGGTGATGCTGGCTGGCGAATTCTCCCATGTACCCGGAGGTCTGAATGGGCAAATGCAGGTAGTTAATCTCGATTCGGCTTCCTAATTCCCGAACTTTGCCCTGGACAAATGTGCTGAGAATCTGCGGCTTGCGAAAGATTTGAACGCCGATGCCCTGGCCTTCCAGGTTCTGTACGGCATCCAGGTAATCTTGCTGCCTTTGCTGGTAGTCCCCGATATTGATGAAGGTGCCCATGCCAACCAGCGCGAGGGCCAATCCGAGACCGATAAGGAACTTCGAGGACATCAGATACTCTGATATCTCGCGTTGGACGATAGCTTTGAGCATGCCGATTCTTCAAAGCTCAAAATATCTGCGGTTCAATTCCGTTTCTTTATTATGTTATACATACTATGCAATATCAACTAATTATCCATGAATTCACGAGTTTTCTTCACATATTTTGTTCCTGTCATCTTGCGTCGCAATGCTCCTTTTATCCAAATAGACGACAATGATACAGATTCATTACAAGGAAAACCTGTGGAATCGAAAAATCAAGCATTAGAATGTCAAAAAGACCTGATATGAGGAAGAGATCATGCAGACTGACACCATAACCGAGAAGGAGCGTAAGTTGGCGGAACAGTGTCTCAGGTGCCCCGTTTGCAAGCGGGCGCGCGCCAAGCAGAGAGGGCTGATCTTCTGGTTCGTCAAAAAGCTCGAGTCTGGTATCTGCCCGGCCTGCAAGGCCTACGAGAAGA
>JARRQQ010000059.1:0-11023 GCA_037381725.1 Sedimentisphaerales bacterium | reverse complement strand
AAGAAGCTGATACCCTTGATCGACGAAAACTACAATGTCCCAGTCTATGCGAAGGCGGCGAAGACGCGCCGGGCGTATTGGCTGCTTCTTCGGAAGGCCTCGAGGGTGGTCATGGTTTTGGGTGAGCCGGCTTCTACGGCCTGTTCCAGCACGAGCTGCGGGCGGACGTTGATTTCCAGCAGGTACTTGGCAAGCGCCGGATAGTCGACATCGCCCTCGCCGAACGCCTCGGTCCAGATGTTATTCTTCGATTGGCGAAGATGCAACTCCATGATTCGTGAGCCGTAGAGCTTGAGCACGTCGAACAGTGCGACCTGCGAATTACCTGCGCCGCGATAGACCCAGTGCGCATCCAGGCACAGCGTCACATAAGCCGGGTCGGTTCCGACCATCATGTGGTGAAACTCGCGTGCGGCGTTCCGCAATTCGATGTCGTGGTTGTGATACGAGAGGGTCAATCCCATGTCGCGAAGCTCGCGCCCCAGTTTCTCAAGCGCCGCCGCCTGGACTTTGAGTTGCGCATCGTCCTTGTTTTCCGGCCCACCCCAGCGGATCGGACTCGGGTTGGTTACGATGATTTTCGTTCCAATCTGCTTGGCTTTGCGAGCGATGGCCAGGACCGCTTCGATGCTTTCGTCCGCCTTGTCGCGCTCGTGCAGGGTGCTGTTGACATAGAGCGAGCGCATCCGGAGGCCGTGCTTTGTCAGCAACGGTTCGAGCCGGTCGATTTCCTGCGGATTGTTGGCAGCGGGTTCATAGCCGTCGAGTCCACACGAGGCCAGCTCCGCGAGCCCTGAGTCCAGCTCCTTATTGAAATCGCGATGGTCCCTCGCGTAAAAGACGGTCCAGGGATATTGGTTGCAGGCTAGGTGCAGTTTGCCGCGATTCGCCTGTTTCGCTCGGGCGGTGGCCGCTCCCGCGACCAGCGCACTACCAGCCAGTGCGACATCCTTGACAAATGTCCGACGAGAAATGAAACGCTCCGACATGATCAATACTCCTAATCTCCTGTTTTTTTGCATTTGGCCCTGGCCTTTTGCAGGGCTTCCTGGGCTTCTATCCGCTCGGTGATGTCGCGAATGCTCTCACGGTGCCCCAGCGAGTCGCCCTTATCGTCGTAGATCGGCTGCCAGGACATGGCGGCCCAGACCATCCCGCCGTCCTTGCGGGTGATCCGGAACTGAACGTCGTTGCCCGTATTGCCTTTGCAGGCCGCGCGGAAGGCTCTCAACATTCGGTCGCGGTCTTTTGCGTGAATCACGGGCGCCGGATAGTCCGGCATAGCCATGATCTCTTTGATGCTGTAGCCGGTGATGCGCGTTGCCGCCGGATTCGTCCACAGCACCCGGCCGGTCGGACCGACCCAGACCTCCCAGTCGTAGGTGTAATCCGCGATGGCCCGAAAGCACTGATCGGTCATACGGGTAACCAGCTCGGTGCGTTTGCGGGCGCTGATGTCGTCGTAGACCGCAACGATCCTTCCTGAAGGCAGCCGATGGACGTAATTCGCGCGCCAGCCGGCAATTCGCTCGTCCTTGTAAACTGAAACGGGATGGTGCTCCGGTATACCTGTCTTGTACACGCGGCGGAAAACGTCGAATAAGCCGAACTGCTTGACGCCGGGAAAGACTTCGGCAACGCTCTTGCCGATTAGCTTTTCCTTCTTGATATGCTCAATCTGCTCGGCGGCGGGGTTGAAATCCACGAAGACAAAGTCCTCACCCTCATTTTTAGCTTCGTAGATCGCCACGCCGCTGCTGACGTGGTCAAACAAAACACCGAATTTCACCCTCCACTCGCTGAGTTGCTCTCTGCTGTCTCGACTATCGTTGTGAAGCTTTACCTTTTGTTTCCCATTGGCTCCCATCTTTTACCTCTGCGTGCATTATCCAGCTCGATGGATGCACGCAACAATATACTCCACCCAGTACTAATTTGTTTCATTTGTTCAGCAGCAGCTAGCTGCGATAGTTCAGTACCATGCGAAATGTCAGATGATTAACCGACCCGGATCAAACCAGCGTTGGCCCATACCGGATTCAGATGTAGCGATTATGTCAATCGATTCTAATTCTAAGTTCCACGCCTCCGCTTGACAATATAGAAATCCCATGCCGAAGCAATTGGCACGGGCTGTTCGCATAGGCAAAAGCGCTATTTGCCCATTTTACAGGTGTGCGCCAAACCTATTTTCTCAGGAGCTAGAAGAGCATTTGCAGACGCACGCCGAGAACCGTCGCGTCGCTCACGTCGGCGGCGCCACCCGGATTTGTGACGTATTGAACGTCCGGACTCAGATAAAGAAGCGGTCCGATCCGAGCATTCTCTCCAGATCAGTGGCAAGCTCCAAATCGTAGCTGCCTGCAATTCGCCTTCATTAATCTGTCAACGCGCTACCGATTTGAAATACGATGAACGTGACGGAATACGCTAAGAGCGTCAGACCGAAGAATTGGAAAAGAGCCCAGCGCCAGGAATGGGTTTCCTGTTTTGTCATGGCGACTGTGGCTACGCACGGGGCGTAGATCAGGCAGAAAAGCATAATACAAAAGCCGATCAACGGGGTGTAGTGCGCCTGCAATTGCTGCCGGAGCGTTGTGGTTCCTTCGTCCGCGCTGCCGACGGCGTAGACGATGGCCAATTGCGAGACGAAGACTTCCTTGGCGGCGGTGGCGCCGATCAGGGCCGTACCGATCTTCCAGTCGAAACCCAGCGGCTTAATGACCGGCTCGATCACGTGGCCTAGTCGGCCGATGACGGAATGCTCCAGTTTGACTTGTTGGGCTTGTTCAGCGCTCAGCCCCGTCAGGGATTCCTCGCTGGGTTTCGGGTAGCTGCTGGCGAACCAGAGTAGAATGGAGATCGCCAGGATGATCGTTCCAGCCTTTCGAAGGTACATCCGGCCTCGATGCCACATGTGGATAACCACGGACTTGAGCGTCGGCATGCGATATGGGGGCAACTCCATCACGAATGGAATGGTCTCGCCTTTCAAGACGGTCAGGCGCAGGATCTTGATGCAGATGATGGCCAGGATGATGCCGATCAGATAGATCAGCCACATCACCGGCCCTTCCCACCGAGGGCCGAAGAACGCGGGAATAATCAGGGCGTAGATCGTGAGTCTGGCACCGCAGCTCATCAGAGGGATGACCATGATGGTCGTCAGCCGGCTGCGCTTGTTTTCGAGGATTCGCGTGGCCATGATGGCCGGGACGGAGCAGCCGAAGCCGATGAGCATCGGGATGAAGCTCTTGCCGTGCAGGCCGATCTTGTGCATGATGCGGTCCATGACAAAAGCGGCCCTGGCCATGTAGCCGGTGTCCTCCAGAAGCGCGATGGCCAGGAATAGCAACAGGATGTTGGGCAGGAAGACCAAGACGCCTCCGACACCACTGATGATGCCGTCCACTAAGAGGGATTTGAGCCAGCTTTCGCTGCCGGCCGGCCAAAGCCCGACGACGGTCCGGCTGGTCCACCCGAAGAGCCTCTCCAGCCAGCCCATCGGATACGAGCCGATCTTGAACGTGAGAAAGAAGACGATGTACATGAGGATCAGGAAGATCGGCAACCCCAGGATGCGATTGACGACGACGGCGTCGATCATGTCGCTGCGGCTGTGGCGTGCTTCGACAGTCATCCTGATCGTTTCTTGGCACGCCCCCGATATGAACCCGTAGCGCCGATCCGCCATGACAACTTCCGGCTCGTCGCCGAAGATGCTCTTGAGATGTTCGATGCTGTGCCGGACCGGATCGAGCACGTCGAGGCTGTGGATTCTTGCCGTCACATCGTCGTCCTGCTCGAGCAGCTTGACGGCCAGCCATCGGGCACCGTATTTGTCCGCCAGCTCAGGTTCTTTATCGACAATCAAAGTAACGATGGATGCCAGCTCGTGTTCGATTTCTTCGCCGTAGCTGATTCGGTGTTTGTACTGGACGTGGCCTTGCCGGGCCGTGGTGATAATGGCGTCGAGCAGCTCTTTCTTTCCCTTGCCTTTGCTACCGACCATCGGAACAATCGGGGCCTGCAGAAGGGTGGACAGTTGCTCGATGTCAAACACCAAACCTTTCTGCTGGGCCACGTCGCTCATATTGAAGGCCAGCACGAGCGGCACGTTCATTTCGATAAGCTGCGTTGCTAAGTACAGGTTACGCTCGACGTTGGAGGCATCGACGATATCGACCACGACGTCCGGCTGTTGCCGGATGATGAAGTTGCGAGCGACAAGCTCTTCCTCGGAGAAGACCGTGAGGCTGTACGTCCCCGGCAAGTCCACCAGCGTCATCTCGCAGTCGCCGGACCTGCAGCGACCCTCCTTTTTTTCGACGGTGACGCCGGGGTAGTTGCCCACGTGCTGGCGCGCACCGGTCAGGAGGTTGAAAACGGTGGTCTTTCCGCTATTAGGATTGCCCGCCAGGGCGACTGTGATCTTCTTCATACTGGCAGCTATGTACCATTATCTTATGGGCCATCCCCCTGCCGAGCATCATTCTGGAGCCTTTGACGCTGATGATAAAAGGGCCGGGGTGGCCGTTGTTGACGACGGTGATCTCGACGTTGGGCAGAAGCCCCATCGACGCCAACCGGCTGTTCAAACCGTGCCCGGCTTCCACCGAGGCCAATCGCACGGTCAGGCCGGACCGAACCGTTGACAGGGGTTGTGTTTGCTTCTGCCGCATATCTTGATTCTTCAGCGTAACTTGAATCTCCCGTTTTCCACTTCGCAGAATTGTTCAAATTCGTGCGCCAAATCAAAGCCATTTTCGCCGGTTTGCGTTACAAAGTCGATGAAGCGCAGCAGTCGGCCGATGATCTCGGGTCCCAGCGCGTGCTCTGCCCTGCAAGCAGCCTGCTGCGCCGGCTCGGAATCCACACCTAAGACATTGATAAAAAAGGCTTTAAGAATATTATGTTTGTGGACGATTTCCGCCGCCGCCACCCGGCCGGATTCGGTCAGCGTGACATAGTCGTACGGCTTGTAGTTTGCCAGGCCTTTTTCTTTTAGCAGCCTCAGCGCGCCGGTCACCGAGGACCGCGAAACGCCCAGCACATTTGCTATGTCCTTGCTGCGGGCGATGTTAGACTCACTGGAAAGGTTGAAAATCGCCTCCAGATAGTCTTCCAAGGATGCACTCAGATGAACGTTCTGTTCCGTTGTCATATCTGTCGTCCGGTTATCTTTTGCGTTGCCACTAATATAGTTGGTCGTGCCTAACTCTGTCAACAATTTGTCGGAAAATTCTCTGCAAGAATCTGCAAATTCCTGAAATTTTTTTCAAAATCCGTGAATTTGGCCCCTTTCTTTCAGTTTCTTCGCGCGATTGTGGACGTATCTGGGCCGATTTTGAAAAATTGTTTGGCGTCTGACCCCTTTGCCCATAAAATAGTGCCATTCGTTCGGGGCGTGGCGCAGTTTGGCTAGCGCGCTTGACTGGGGGTCAAGAGGTCGCAGGTTCAAGTCCTGTCGCCCCGATTTAGCTGCGCGATGCCGGTTTTACCGTTTTTCGTTCAGGTCTACTGCGACGTCTCCGATGGCAAGGCAACGAACCTGGCGGATGTTTACTGCCGGAGATTGCACGACCACAACGCCCTTGTCACGCCGCCAATCTCTGATCCGGCCGATAGTCAGATCCGCGCCTTTAGCATCTCTAAGCCCCACCAACCGGTTGATGAGGGCAGCGCCGCCGAAATCCCGGCTTTCTTGAATCGCCACGTCGTTCAGGCTAATACTGAAGTCGGAAGAGCTACGAAAGTACCTACCGAACTGCTCCTGGCGATATTTACGTCTGGCTTGCGGAGATTTAATTCTCATTTGTTGGGGGCAGTGAACTTGCTCCACGTTAGGCGCGATCTGTTCCAGACCGCGCAGGATGTGGCTCAGGTCGTCATTGCGCTGCACGGCCACGATCAAATCTGGTTGGAGTATCCGCTGCACTGTCCACCAGAGCGCCGTGGCGGCCGGCCCGCCGATGAAGCCGGGTGTGTCGATAAGGATCACGTCGCTGAGCGTCGATACCTTCACGTAGGACTGCACAATCGCTGCAGTGAGCTGCAACAAATGTCCCACCGGTGTGATATCTCCAACGAAGTTGAGACCGCCGATGGCAAGCTTCGAGAAGTCAGCTTGCCGCCCGTCGGCGATGGCCCAGCCCACGCACGCAGGTGGACCGATGTGAGATTGGCCGACGTCGGCGTCGATAATGCCAACGCGTCGCTTCGATCCCATGTCCTTGGCCATTGCCGCGATCAGCGTGGTCTTGCCGGTATCAGCGGCGCCAAGCACCAAGCAGACGCCCTTACCGCCCAAATCTCGGCTCAAAAGTCGCTGAACGGTTTGCTCGGTCCAATCTTGCGACATTGCTGCCTGCATCCTGTAACCGATGATGACGGTGACTGACAGAGGCTCCATCATACTCCGCCCAGCCCATTCTGTCCATAGCTCGGATTCCACGATAGGCTTTAATGCCGAGAAAGGTTGCCATCCGCGATGAAATCCTGTATTCTATCCGAAGTCCGGCGGATGCCGGACAAAGAAAGGAATCTGTTGTGGCAGACATTGTTCTTGCGTCTTTGATCATCAGGAGAAAGAAATGCCGAATATCGCTACAGTGTTGAAAGAAGAAATCACCCGCCTTGCACGCAAAGAGGTCCGCAAGCAAACCGGCGCTCTCAAGAAAGCATCCGCCCAATACCGCAGGGATGGGGCGGAGATGAAACGGCGAGTGTCCGAGCTTCAGCGAAAGCTCGCCGCCCTTGAAAAACAAGCACTCAAGGGCACCGTACCCCAGGCCCCGGAGGCCCCGACGGAGCACGTTCGATTCACCGCCAAAGGCCTTCGTTCTCAGCGAAAACGGTTAGGTCTTTCCGCTGCCGACTACGGCAAGCTCGTCGGTGTGACTGGCCAAACCATCTACAGTTGGGAAAGCGAAACCTCCCGGCCCCGCAAGCAGCAAGTCGTTCGTCTGGCGGCGATTCGCGGCATCGGCAAGAAGGAGGTGCAAAAGCGCCTACAGCGATCGGCCCGCAAGAGCGCCAAGAAGTCGTAACAATCACGTACGTGACATAGAAGGAGTTGCCTGCTTTTTCTGTTCCGAATCGGACTTCGGAGAGCGTTCTTCCGACTGATGGGTGGCGTGTTTCTGTTTGTTCCGGCGCAGAAGCGCGAAGCCCAATACGACGAACAGAACCACCGCGGAAATGTTCTTCACTACCTCCGGGAGCATCCAGCCGGAACGGGCAGCCACCTGAAAATCGACGCCCGCCGCAGCGTAATCGAGCAGGATACCACTCAATAGGGCGCAACCGGCCACGCTGAGAAGATAGACAATGGCGGTCCTCTTGCCCAAGACCTTCCAGATCGTTGCGAAGGACGCGGCGTTTGTGGCCGGACCCGTCATGAGAAAGACCAGGGCCGCACCGGGCGTCAGGCCCTTGAGGATCAGGGCCGCCGCGACGGGCACCGACGCCGTCGCGCAGACGTAAACCGGGATGCCCAGGAACATCATCGCGATTAGTGGGAATATGCCCGTGCCGAGCTTCTCGGCGAAATACCCGTCCGGCACCAGGGCCGAGATAAATGCTGCGATCACGAGGCCCACGAGCATCGCCTTGCCGATATTGCGGGGCAACCCGACGAAGCCGTACCGCAATCCCTTTCTGAGCCTTCCGGTTTTCTCGCCGCTGCAACAGGCGTCCGTGCACTTTTCGGGAGGCCGGTCTTGTCCTTCCACCCGGCGTCCCACGACGTCCACAAGCCCCCCGCCAACCAGGCCGGTGAGCAGCGCAGCCACGGGCCTGAAAATGGCAAAGACCGGACCCAAAAGGCTCAACGTGACAAAGATGCTATCCACGCCGGTCTGAGGTGTGGACAGAAGAAATGCAATCGTCGACCCCTTGCTTGCTCCATGCTTGTAGAGCGACATGGAGACTGGAATGACACCGCACGAGCATAAGGGCAACGGGACACCGAACACCGACGCTTTCAGCAAGGGCCACAGCCCCCTGCCGCCCAAGTGCCGCTCTACCAGCCTCTGCGAAACGAGGACCGAGAGCAGCCCGGCCACGAAAAAGCCGAACAGCAGGAAGGGTGACATCTCCGCGACGGTCGCCCAAAAATCTTTGATTATCGTTATGACGAAATCAGTCATTTCTCATTCTCTTATTTTCGCCCGGCACCCCCTTACCTTAGGCCGTCAGGCTCCCACGGTTTCGGTCTGTTTGACGTTGCCCTGCAAGTCTATGGTAACGTCCTCGAAACTCAACTCAGTCTTGCTCGTGGCGATCGCCCGCCGGGCAATATGAGTCAGTCCTGGGCAGCACGGCACCTCCATATGAACTACCGTCAGACTCTTGAGTTTGTTTGCCTGCAAGATAGCCACCAGCTTCTCGATGTAGAACGCCGCGTCGTCGAGTTTCGGACAGCCCACGGCGACGCTGTGATCTTTCAGAAACCTGTGGTGAAAATCACCCATCGCAAAGGGGACGCAATCCGCCACAAGGAGCAGGTTGGCGTCGGTGAAGTACGGCGCGTGAGGCGAAACGAGCTTCAACTGCACCGGCCAGTGACCAAGCTGTGAGGGCACCTTTGCCGCCGGGCCGGTTTGATTCGGAGAATCATCTTTCTTGAACTCTCTCTCCGCCATCCCGGGACAGACAAAACTCGTTCGCATCTCCGTCCTCTCTTGCTCCGCTAGGTGTACCTTAGTTGCTTCCTCGTCAAAGTCAGCGGCCTGACGCTGCTCGACGGTAATCGCACCTTCGGGGCAATGCCCGATGCAAGCACCGAGGCCGTCACAATAGATCTCGCTGATGAGTCTGGCCTTGCCGTTGATGACCTTGATAGCTCCTTCGGCGCAGGCGATGGCACACCGCCCACATCCATTGCATTTTTCTTCGTCGATTTTTACGATGTTTCGTAAACCCATTATTGTACCTCATCCAGCATGATTTTCGCCAGGCCTTCGTTGATACTCTTCTGGAGACCGGCCAGCTTTCCCCTGACGGAACAGCGCTTATGCCGGGGACAGGCGTTCGGAAGCCCGACACACCGATTCACGCTTATCGGGCCTTGAATAGCGACGACGATGTCGAGCAGGCTTATTTCGGAAGGCTTGCGGCCCAGCCTGAACCCCCCTTTCGGACCCATGGAGCTCTTCAGAAGCCCGGCTTTTTGAAGGCTTTGCATGAGTTTGCACGCTAATTGATACGACACCTGCTCCTTGGTTGCGGCCGTCCTCGTCGATACCGGCCCGTCGTCGTACCGGCGGGCCAGATTCACCATCAGGCGGACCGCATAGTCCGTGTTTCGTCTGACGATATCCGTTGCCAATTTCTACTCCTGAACTCCCTCCGCACTACAGGGCACACTCAAACAACAAAAGTCACGACCTAATATACGACTGATATAGTCTTATATGTTCACGCGGTCAACAGAAAAATGGGCATTTTTCCGACGGTCAAACCGGTCAGCTCTGTCTTAGTCCACAAGGGCGAACTTCCCATCCGGGAAAATGCGAACGGTCTTTTCGAGGCCTTTGGCGGAGGTGAACCGATAATCGCGGTCCGCGCGGAGTAGGACGTCGGTTTTGTCGGCGGCAATTTCGATTTCCTGTCCCGGGTCCCGATCACGGATGATGTTCGCTAAGGAGAAAGCTTTTTCAAGACCGTCACCGGTCTCGTAGTTGGCGACTTCGTCCGGCTGCGCCAACCGTTTTGCGTCGTAGATTGAGCGATCCGGCATCTGGCCGAGCCACGCACAGGCCTCTTCTATGGACTTGGAAGACGCCATTCGGATCGACACGGGGCTGCGTTCGACGGCCGCTTTGACAAAGGGAACCCAGTCGCAGGTTTCCATGTCGCGGTAGGCGTAGAAGGCCAGGTCCGCCGTCACGTTGCTTTGACGTTTGTGCCGCAGATAGTCGGTGATCTGCTCCCTGGACTCCTCGACAGATATCTCGATGGGGTCGGACGGGAGGAAACGTCTGTCCATTGGCGGCAATGTCCCTCGCGTACACATGAAGTCGGCCAGTCGCTCCACGAATTGCCCGGCGTTCGGAACGACGGGCTCGAGGAATTCTCTGAGGAGGGCTCTGCCGGCGGCGTCTCTCAAGTCGGGTCTCTGTTTCTCCATGAAATCGTCAAGCTCGTCACAGCGAATCCGGTTCGGCAGTTGGTACGGGACAAAGTCCTCGTCGGAGACCTCGGCTATCAGTTTGGCGAACGTTCTATCGCCGATTCTGTAGTTGCTGCCGTGCTCGTAATGAAACAGGGTCTCGGCTCGTATGAACTGGGCTTGTCCGTGACATTGTCGGCAGACCTGGAAAAATCTCAGGTCATCCGAGCTGGACCGCAGAAAGCTGGCAAAGACGGCCAGCGAAAGCTCCGTGGACAGATAGCCGTCGAGCTTTTCGCCGAATTCCGCGTAGCGTCTTTTGTCTATGGTCGCTTCTTCGTACAGGCAATGTACGTAGCCCGTGTTGTGCGCGACGATAATGACGTTTTCGTTGCGAAGGGCACGCTGGGCCTTGTTGGAGATCTCGGTGCCGTTGAACCACATGGCCTTGGTGACAAGCCTGCGGTTGTTGGTCAGAATTCCACCCTGCAAGTCGATGAAATTCTGGGAGTGTAGCGGCGTGAGGATCATGTAGATGTCTTCCAGCGGGATTCCGCAGACGATGAAGGCCGCGGCGACGTACAGAGCCGCAAGCGAAACGCACTCGCCAGCCCCTGCGTTGTAGTTCTCTTTGAGGTGGAACGCCTTCATGGCCTCAACGGTCTCGGTCTTCCAGTATGGGATGACGTCGCTGTCGTATTTGTCCAAACCGAAATGCCGGCGAATATCCACGTCGAAGTAGTACTTGTCGCCGTGATAGCCGAACAGGGCGTTGCTGCTGGCGATCTCCTCGGCGGAGATAAACCGCTCGAACCGGGCAATCTCTTTGTCCTTGTTCGTCAGGCCCCACGTTTCAAGATCGAGATTGAACTCAAATTCGTCGATGATGAACTGCTTGAGGCGCATCAG
>JARRQQ010000058.1:0-11032 GCA_037381725.1 Sedimentisphaerales bacterium | reverse complement strand
GACGCAGGTAAGATGACACATGTATCAGGCCGCACGGTCCATTGGACAAGTGAGAAAGGAAGAACATGAAACAAGTAACGCCGTGTATTCTCATCGTTCTGTTTGCGCCATGCGTCTATGCGCAGGTCATAGATGACACATCATCGAGGGTGCAGACGTCACTGGACCCGGGTCTCAAGCATCTCGGAACGCTGGTTCCGAAGAGTGTCCATGAGATCGAGACGTCGCGATGGACCCTTGGATGCGAGACGATTGACCGCGAGTACTCCGACTACAACGCCTTCAAAGAATACCTACCGGCGCTGGGTATCCGGCGTATCCGGCTGCAGGGTGGTTGGGCACGGACGGAAAAGGACCCGGGCATCTACGACTTCGCCTGGCTCGACCAGATCATTGACGATGCATTGTCGCGCGGACTGGCAATCTGGCTTGAAACAGATTATGGCAACCCAGCCTATGAAGGAGGCGGTGGACGGACTCTTGCGGGAGGCTTCCCAACATCCGAAAAGGCACTCGCCGCCTGGGACACTTGGGTCGCGGCCACGGCCACGCGGTACAAGGGCAAAGTCCACGACTGGGCAATGTGGAACGAGCCGGACATCAACAAGAAGCACACGCCTGCGGACATTGCCGATTTCAACATTCGTACGGCCGAGATCATCAAGCGCATCATCCCCGACGCACGAATTGCAGCGTTGTCGCTGGCGACGCTGAGTCCGGACTTCATGGATCGATGCATGCAGCGGCTTGCTGAGAAGAACAAACTGGACCTGTTCGACTGGATTGTCTATCACGGCTACACAAAGAATCCCGACACGGCTTACGGCAACGTCGAGAAGATCAAGGACGTTGTAAAGAGGTATTCGCCTCGGCTCAGATTGTGGCAGGGGGAAAACGGCACTCAATCCGAATGGTGCCGGTCAGGTGCTTTGAGCAAGTATCCCTGGACCGAGCTGACCCAGGCCAAATGGGACAGCCGGCGTATGCTTGGCGATATCGGGCATGACGTGGACTCAACGGTCTTCACCGCGGCGGACCTCGATTACAGAACAACGTCTTTTCATAACGGGCTCGTCCGGTACGGGCTTATCAAGACAACAGGCGCCGCGGAAGGATTCAGGGTGCTCAAGGTCAAGATGGCCTATTACGCCGTCCAGAACGTCGTGTCAGTTTTTAATGACGCCGTCGAGCTTATGCCTGACTATCCATGTAAGGTGACATGCGCAAAACCAATAGCCGTCTTCGGACACAAAGTCAGAAAAAGCGGACAGCAGATAGTCGTATACTGGGACAAATCAGAAATACCGGGCAATTCTAACGATGCCGTACCGGCCACATTTGAGATCAAGGCCGGCAAATTCGAGAACCCCGTATGGGTAGATATCATCACCGGCAATGTCTATAACATCCCGACCGAGAGAGTAAGTGTGGAAGGTGAGACAGTCATATTCAGAGACATGCCGGCTTATGATGCACCCGCGTTTATTACAGACAAAGACGCTGTCACATATGAAGAGTCCCCCGCTCTGATTTACGAACGCTCAAAACACAAGTGACAAACGCACGGTGATCCAAATCTCTCAGGTCGTCTGCAATTGCTCTCGGGCGTGCAGGACGGCGGCGGCGTCTCCGAGCGCGAGCTGCTTGATCAGGCCGGACGGGATCCGCGTCATGCCCATGCCGAAGATCTTTTCCTCCACCATCGCAGCCACCATTCGGGCGGCCTGCCGGTCGAGGCCGTGCTCCGTGACCAAGCCTTCGACAATGCGCGACTTGTCCCAGCGGCGCCGATTACCGGTCCGACCGGTCTCAATGAAGAACTCGGCGTCGCTCAGGTCGTCAATGTCAATGCAGACGACTTCAGTGCGCGAACGCTTGAGCTTGCGCTCAAAGTGATGCTCGCTCAGCGCCGCGGCGGCGCCTTCATGACCGGTGGACGCCAGAACCACCTGAATCATCGACAGGATCTCGCTGCTGTCCACGCGGCGACGGGCCCGTTGATGGTAGAGAAAAAACGTCACGACCTCGGCGAACTGCTCGGCCATGTCGATGTCCGCCTCTCCGACCGCACCGAGAGCATTGTTGATCGAACCGACGACCTTCGTGTGCAAATACTCCTCGGCACTACCATCCGCCTTTACAACTCTAAGCTGTGCTTGCATGAACGTCTTTCGCCTCCTTGCGAGCTCATCATACATCCTCAACGCGGCTCGTCTCGGCGCCTCCTGCGCCGGCGAGACCGGCTATTCATCGAAGAGTGTCAACTGGGCAGCCGGCTCAGTCTCGGTAATCGCTTCGCTGACTTCCCTGATCAGTTCGCCGGCATCTCTAAAGTCGCGATAGACACTGGCAAAGCGAATGTACGCCACCTTGTCGATCCGGCGTAGCCGCTTCATCACACTCTCGCCGATAAACGCCGATGAAACCTCCTTATCGAAATTCCGGAATATCGTTTCCTCGGCCTTTTCGGCGATCCGCAGAATCTGCTCAGCCGAGACGGGCCGTTTGTAACAAGCCTTTTCCAAACCCCCGATGATCTTGCCCCGGTCGTAAGGGACACGAGAGTTGTCCTTCTTTACAACGTAGAGCTTGAAGCTCTCGCCGATCTTCTCGTAGGTCGTAAAGCGCTTCCTGCAGACCAAACATTGCCGGCGGCGCCGGATCACCCTGCCCCCGTCGCTCGAGCGAGAGTCCACGACCTTGTCGCGATCTTCCTTACAGAATGGACACCTCATCTTGTATCCCGCATCCCGTATTGCGCGCCGTGCTCGAGATACACTCCAGAGCCGGGGCTTCAACCAGCCTCATCGTTCCCCGTGTCGTTCTCAAATCAGCCTCCTTCACGAGACATCCACTCGCGCCGTACGGACAGGCATCTTGCAACCCTGAAGTCTACGTATGGTATACCGCCTGAATTGTAACCACTCCATATAGTGTGTCAACAAAAAAAGCCTCTGCGTGGAGAACGCAGAGGCCAACTCGGAAAGAAACTTAAACAACCCCCCCTCAGGTCTGGTACAAGGCCTTCACCTCCGGTGAAAGCATCGTTTCTAATCCATTGGAAGTCTTGCTTTTTCCTGGGTGCTACACTTAAAGTCTAACACAAGAATCCCGACATGCCAACTCGAGAGAGGTTCTTTTTCACCCTTTATTGTACCCGCCCGATAAGGCGACGTGACTGGGACGAAGAGGTGATCGGGGTATCAGGAAGTGGATATCACGGAATCAGGGCGCACCCGGCACCGCATAAAGTCCCCGAATCCCCCTGGTATCCTGAGAATCTGATAACCTCCACCCTGATACGCTGATTTGCTGATACCCTTCTCGCGATCTACGCCTCTTCGATAGTGGCCTTGCTTCGCAACTGGTCGATGAAGGCATCAATGGCTTGCGAGCGCATTTGCTCCTTGACGTCTTCGGTGACCCGCTCCTTGACTTCTTCAAGAGGCGGCACCGCCGCGGGCTGTCTTGTGTAGACCTTGGCGATGTGAAAACCGAAGCGGCTGCGAAAAACGTCGCTGATCTGCCCCTCGCCCAAATTGAACACAACGTCCTCGAATTCCTCGACCATCTGGCCCGGTGACACGAAGCCCAAGTCCCCGCCGCTGTCGGCACAATCGGTATATTTGTCCACAACGGCCTCGAAGGAAGCGCCGTTTGTCAATTCCTCGTGCGCCTCGCTTATCTCGCGGTAGGCCGTTTCTTCGTCGGTTTGCCAATTGACATACTTAACAATGTGGGCGACTCGAACCCGTTCGCCGGTTCTGTACTGCTCCTTGTTCTTGTCGTAGAATTCCTGAATAGCCTCGTTTGAGGGCTTGGGCACATCGTCGCAGACCCGCTGGAGCGTTCGCTCGACCCGCATCTGCATCTCGATGTCTTTCTTTATCTTCTCATCATCTTCGGCGTCGAAGTCCTTGTAGAGCTGCGCCTCGTCGGCGTACTGTTCCTTCAGTCTCGCGAAGGCGGATGCGATCTGGTCGGGCGGTATTTCGCCGCCGTTCTTTTGCGCGTCCTGACTGATCAAGACCCGTTCAATCACGTTCTCTTTGGACCAATCGAACAATTGCGTCTCTCGCTCCTTGGGGTCCTGATCGACAAATACCCGCTCGTACTCCGGTCTCAATCGCACGACCTCCTGCCGTATCGCCGCATCCTCGACCTTTTCACCATTGACCACTATCGTCATCTTGTGCCTTTCGTATCGCGTGTTTCGTATCGCGCGTCGCGCTCGTCGAAAGCGCCGCTATTCAAACTTCGATCTTTAATCTAACCGCCCTTGGCGCGTGCGTACCAGTCCGGGTCCTGGGCGAGTTTCTCCCGTGCCTCAGCCGTCATCATCTCGAAGGCCGGATGTGTGCTTTGCCACGCACGCTCTGTGTAAGGGCTACGACGCATCTTCTCGATCTCCGGCGCCACCTCGTCGAAGTAACTTCCGTAAATGTGCAACGAATCGCTGATATCGACGTATCGCCCGACCTTCACCGGCTCGCCTCGTTTGTCGGCAATAGCCTCGGCAATCGTTCGCTGAAGGTCGGTCAGGGCGTAGACGTTCATGAACCACGCCTTGTAAAGGTCCCTGCTGCGCCAGTGCGTGTTCATATTGAGCGTCAGCTCGCCGGCATCGTTTTCCAACAGGCGGCACCATATCCGCTGAAGACAAGGCGGGTCCTCGGTAGCCGGATCGGCTGTGGGCATCCAGGTGATGGCCTGAGCACGCCGGCTGTGTCCGGCCCGCGAGAGGTAGTCGATGATGTATTGAATCTGATTGACACTTTGGAAGGGCTTCGGCGAATCGACGCGTCGGATGTCCTCGACGGGACAGTATGAGAAGAGTCGCTCGTGATATGTGTAAGTCCACTTGCCGGCGGCCGGATCGATCCAGTGATCGTGAATCCCGCCGACCACTTCCTGCCGATACGACTCCAACTCCTCCGGCCCACCCGGAAAATTCTTGTGGATGCGCGGCTCGCTGAACGGATCGTTGACCACGATCATCACAGTTGCGTCTTTGCTCGGCGGATCCTGGGGCTTGTCGTACTGCGTCTTGACGTCGAGCCCCTGGTCCCAAACCGCCAGGACCGCCTTCTCCCACGCCTCCGGCAGACAATCGGCCGTGATTGAAATAACGGGGATATTCGCTATAGATACTGTCGTACTCATCATTGTATTCCTTTACAAATCAGGGCGTCTCATCGGCCTTGAACGGCTGAGTTCCAGGTCTGGGTTTGGCGAACCGGCTCATGTCCAGCTCTTCCTTCGTAACATTATATCGCTTCTGATATCGTTCCGGCAAATCAGCCAGCAGTTGCTTGGCTCTGTAGGCATACCAGCTATCCGGCCACTTGCTGATGATCCGGCGGCAGTTGGGCACCATCAGATTGTAGCCGGTCCCCGGCAGTCGCCCGATGCTCCGGCCCGGAACCGCGACGTTCAAAAGCCTCTCGGCCTCGATCGATTCGATTTCTCCAAGGGGCTTGAAGTAGAGCACGGTCGGCTTCGGCGCCTCGGCCGGCGCGGGCGGGTTCGGCGCCGGTGGCGCGGCTTGGACGCCCTGAGGCGTTTCCGCGGGCGCCTGTTCCGGCTTGGCGGCCGGCGGTTGTTGTGTTTCAAGGGCCTGTGGTTTAGCCAGGAATTTCTCTTTGTCCTCCTCCGCCTGGTCGTAAAACGTTTTTGTGGGCTTTTCCGACTCCGTGTTCGGCTTTCCGGAGGTCAGAACACCAATCAGGGCGACCGCACCGACGGCCAGAATCGCAAGCCCCGCAATTTTGAGCCAGAACGTATTCATAAATGAGCCCAACCTTTAGACAATTGATTGTTGACTATTGACGACTTATAATTGGTTGTGGCGTCGATGTCGCCGTTTCATACTAAATGTTTAATAGGCAATAGTCAACGACAATGTTCACGGGGCTTATCGAAACAACAGGGGTGGTAAGGTCGCTCAGCCGGCAAGGTGGGATGGGCACAGCGTCCTTGGCGGTCGATTTGGGCGCGATAGCCGGAGAGTGCAAGCCCGGCGACAGCATTGACATAAACGGGGCGTGTCTGACTATTGCCAGGCTCAAAGGCTCCCTTGTCACTTTCGATCTCAGCACCGAGACGCTCGAAAAATCGACTCTCGGCAACCTGAGACCGTCGTCGCAAGTCAATGTCGAGCGAGCGATGAAGCCGGCCGACCGGTTTGGCGGGCACTTCGTCCTGGGCCACGTGGATGGGACGGCAAGGATCGAGGCCATCTCCAGGCACAGCGGATTCGTCGAGATGAAATTCGCCGTGGCACCTGATTTGCTGGAGGCGATGGTGGCCAAAGGCTCGGTGGCGGTGGACGGCATATCTCTGACTATAGCGAGCCTGGACGAAAGCGGATTTGCCGTGGCTATCATCCCCGAGACGCTCAAGAGAACCACACTTGGCAAGGCTAATATCGGCGATTTAGGGAACGTTGAGGCTGACATTATTGTCAAGACCGTAAAGAGGCAGCTCGAGGGGATTTTGCCAAAGAAGCAACCTCTGACAGCCGAAAGACTAAGACAATTGGGATTTTGAACGGCGCTTCGCTGCGCTCAGTATACTATCAGGAATCGACAGCGTGTGCAACAAGTTGCACACCCTACAGCTACGAGAGCGGTCTGACGCTGTGGGCTAAACGTCAACATGAGAACGAACGGCAACAATTCGATCACCGAACAGATGGTCATCGGCGTGACGATGGGCGACGCGGCCGGGATCGGCCCGGAGGTCGTCGTCAAGGCGCTGGCTGACCCGGCGATCCGTAAGGCGGCCAAGTTCATCGTTTTCGGCATGAACGAGCAGCTTTGCTACGTCGCCGACGCCGCGGAGATTGAGCCGTTCTGGGGCCGGCATCAGCATGAGAAGATCAGCCGGGACTATCCGTACAAGGTCGTGGTCGCCGACTATGACGAGTATTCCGTGCCCGCGTGGGTGAAAGGTCCGAGCAAGGTGGCTGGCGAGGCTTCGGTTCGGTTTTGCCTGGACGCCATCGACGCCGCCCGCGCTGGGATTATCGACGCGGTCGTCACGGCGCCGATCAGCAAGAAGAGCTGGAAGCTGGCGGATGCAGACTGGCCGGGCCATACCGAGATGCTCGCCGCTCGCTGCAAATCTCCTCGCAAGGTGATGATGTTCACCGCCGGGCCGTTGAAGCTGGCGCTGGCGACGATTCACGAAGCATTGTTCGAGGTCCGGCACAAATTCACCATCGGCCGCGTCTTCGAGCCGATCGATCTGCTCAACGACGCTCTGAAAAACTATTTCGGCATCGAGAATCCGAAGATCGGCGTGGCCGCTTTGAATCCGCACGCTGGCGAGGACGGACAATTCGGCGACGAGGAGCAGCGCATCATATCGCCCGCCATTTTGTTGGCCCAGGAACAGGGAATTCATTGTCTCGGCCCGTTCAGCGCCGATACCCTTTTCCTGCGGGCCGCCCGTGGTGAGTTCGATGGCGTGGTTGCCATGTACCACGACCAAGGGATGATCCCCGTGAAATTGCTTGATTTCGATCATGCGGTCAATATTACCATCGGCATCCCCATCATCAGAACGTCACCGGCTCACGGCACCGCGTTCGATATCGCCGGCCAAAACCTCGCCAACGCGGCTAGTATGAAATCAGCCATCACCACGGCAATACAAATGGCCAAGACGAAGAAGAATTTAGAATTGAGAGTTGAGCGGTAGATGCTCGATACTTGATGCTCGATGCTCGCAGGGCGCGGAAACGTGTGGCCTCCGAAAAGCTTCAAGGGAACGATCTATCTATTGTTGCGGTGCAAACGAAGCGGCAAATTAAGCAGTTACTCTTGTCGGCGGGTGTCCGGCCAAACGGGCACCTTGGCCAGCACTTTCTCATCGACCTGAACTTGATGCGCCTCCTGGTCGATTCAGCCGACATTCAAAAGAACGATGTTGTGCTGGAGGTCGGGTGCGGGACGGGTTCGCTCACGCAAGGCCTGGTTGAGCGGGCAGGCAGAACGGTAGCTGTGGAGGTTGACCGGAGTCTGTTCCAAATCGCTGAAAAGCAACTCGTTGGAGCTGAGAATCTCGATCTGATCCATTCCGACATTCTCGAAAGCAAGCACAGGATCGCCCGGGCTGTTACCGAGGCGCTGGCTACCGCCCGCAGGCAACTCGCCGGGCGGTTCCTGTTAGTCGCCAACTTGCCCTACAACGTCGCTTCGGCGCTGATGATGAATCTTCTGATGGGCCCGACCATCGCCGACGCTATGGTGGTCACAGTACAAAAAGAGGTAGCCGAGCGGATGACCGCCGAGCCGGGGTCCGGCCACTACGGGACGCTGAGCATCTTCCTGAGTGCAACGGGCGACATGGAGACAATCCGAATTTTGAAGCCGTCGGTCTTTTGGCCCCACCCGCGAGTGGATTCGGCGATGGTTCGCTTTACCCGAAATCCGGCGATAGCCGGGCGGATCGCCGATATCGAGCTGTTCAGCAGGATAGTTCACCTCTTCATGGGCCATCGTCGCAAGACGGTCCTGGCGTGCACCAGGCTGGCCGACGGCGGATTGGACGTAACCCGCCCCTGGGCCGATATCCTCGAACAAAGCCATATCGACGCCACAAAACGGCCCGAAGAGCTCTCCGCGGACGATTATGTTGCTCTGACGAATTCTGCACCAAATTGCCGATTTTAGGGGTTGCTCGCTATCCCAAGATCATGTATAATTGTCATTATCGGGTTAATGTGACGCAAGATTAACGAAGTCCAAAGAACAGAAGGATGGTGAGGCGCATCCTCCAAAAGCCAAGCCAAGTCTTTGCAGACAGTTGGAAGGGTATTGGTATGTGCAGGCGAAGGGCGTTCACATTGATCGAGCTTTTGGTTGTCATTGCGATCATCGCAATACTATTGTCTATCCTGATGCCAGCGTTACAGAGGGTCAAGGAACAGGGTAAATCAATCAAGTGTCTTGCGAACCTCAAGAATTGGAATCTCGTCTTTTCCATGTACGTGGAGGACAATGATAGCAAGTTCCCGAGCGGCGAGACAGCGCAGGGCTTCTGGTGGATTTCCCAGATGCCGGACGAGTACGAGAGCTACAAGAAGAATCCCTTGTGGTTCTGTCCGACGGCTCAGGAACCGATCAGAGACGAGCACGGCGTGACGATACCGACTTTTAATATTTTCAATGCGTGGGGCATCTACACCCAGGCGGATCATGGCACCATGAATCCCGACGGGATCGCCGGCAGCTACGGCATCAGCGGCTACGTCCTGAGCACGCCGCCGGGAACCGCGTTCGAGGGTGGGCGAACGACCACAGATAACTGGAGAACGCCGCAAGTCAGCGGCGGCAACAACATACCTCTGTTCGTAGAGGCATTGCGTTTCGACCTCTGGCCGATTGCTACGGATCCGCCGGCGCAGCTCGAGTATGAAGCATGGCAGGGAACGAACCACATGGCCCGTTGCTGCATCAACCGCCACAAGGGAGCTATCAACGCCACCTTTTGCGACTTCTCGGCGAGGAGAGTGGGGCTCAAGGAGTTGTACACGCTGAAGTGGCACAGAGGATACGATACGTCGGGACCGTGGACGATAGCCGGCGGTGTCCAGCCGAGCGACTGGCCGGAGTGGATAAGACAGTTCCAGGATTTTTGAAAGAGAGGTTTCTCGCGGGGGAACTCGCCTCGCCTTGTTGGGTGGCATAGTTTCCTGAAAACGTGTGTATCCTCGAAAAAACGTGCTGTTCGGAAGAGTCCGAGAAAGGGATGGAAATGTGTAGAAAGAAAGGTTTTACGCTAATAGAACTTCTGGTCGTTATCGCTATCATTGCGATCCTGCTGGCAATATTGATGCCGGCCTTGGCCCGTGTGAAAGAGCAGGCCAGAACGACGGGGTGCCTGGCTAATCTCAAGCAGTGGAATCTCGTGACCAAAATGTACTGCGACGACAACGACGGCAAATTCTGGTCCGGCTATGGCACGACAGGGTATTGGTGGCCGTGGCAATTGCCGGATAAGCTCTTGAGCTGGAAGCGGAACAAAACTTGGTTTTGCCCGACAGCGAAAAAACCAATCATCGACGAAAACGGCAACACGGCGCCGACCTTCAATATCTATAATGCCTGGGGTATCTTTTGGGGTACTCAGGGGGGACGCGCCGCGCCTCCAGAGGGCGTCGCGGGCAGCTACAGTATCAATGGCTACTGCCTGACAATTCCCGTGGACGCGACGTTTGAAGGGGGCGTGCCCGCCAGCGACGGCTGGAGGACGCCGGACGTGAGCGGCGCCGCCAATGCGCCGCTGTTCATCGACGCTCTGCGTTTTGACCTGTGGCCCCTGGAGAGTCAGAGACCCGCCGAGTATGAATATGAAGCCTGGTCCAGCAACAACATGGGCCGGTGCTGTATCAACCGACACGTTGGCTTTGTCGGGTGCTCTTTCATGGATTTTTCCGCAAGGCGCGTTGGCCTTAAGGAATTGTGGACACTAAAGTGGCATAAGCGGTTCGACACGTCGGGCCCGTACACTCTGGCTGGCGGCGTGCAGACAAGCGACTGGCCCGACTGGATTAGACCTTTCCCTGACTATTGACGGGGATTGTCGCGGACGGGCCCATTGAGCCTGGTTTCCGCGCGGGTCTTTCCATAGAGGTGTGTTCTCGATAAGGAGTCTGGTCTTCGCAGAGAGGAATGTGTATGACTGGAAAGAGAGGTTTTACACTCATTGAGCTGCTGGTGGTCATCGCTATCATCGCGATCTTACTGGCAATACTCATGCCGGCTCTGAATCGGGTGAAGGAGCAGGGCAAGCGAGCAACCTGTCTGAACAATCTCCGAGAGCTGAACATGGCTTGGATCATGTACGCCGACGACAATGACGATAACCTGGTCAACGGGGATACGGGCGAGTACAGCATCCATCCGAACGAGACGCCCTGGGTCCTCGCCGACTGGCGGTCAGGGATGACTGAGCGTCAGAAGATTGACGCGATAAAGGACGGCGCTCTATGGCCGTACACGAAAGACTTGAGGCTCTACAAATG
>JARRQQ010000057.1:0-11046 GCA_037381725.1 Sedimentisphaerales bacterium | reverse complement strand
TGGGGACGGTGGCTGGGAGTCGGGAGGTTTCGCGGGCCATTCTTGAGGACCTCAAGACCAGCGCCCTGAGCCTGGTCAAGGTGGGCGATACGGTCGGCGGCGCTTCCGTAGAGAGTATCGAGAAGGACGCCGTCGTGCTGCTCGCTGAGGGCCGGAGAAGGACGATACGTCTGGGAACCGCAGAATCCAAACGACGTGAGGCTGGCGCTACAGAATCCACTTTGGCAAGCGATTCTACACGGCGGTTTGAGGGAGATCGGCAAGCTCGGCCCCCCACCGGCATCGCAGAGAAGCTCAGGTATGCGGCGGCCATACTGCCAAAGGCGACTATCGAACCGTATGCCGTCGATGGCAAAATAGAGGGACTTAAGATAACAGGTTTAGAAAAAATCGGGCATTTGGAAGACATTGGCTTACAGAATGGCGACGTCATTTGCTCGGTGAACGGGCACCGGTTGAGCAGCAAGCAGGAGGCTTATCAGATTTCCAGGAAGGCGCGGTCTCAGGCCAATGTAAGCATTGAGCTTATGCGCGATAACAAGATTGAAACATTCTCATTCCATTTAGGCAAAGTGCTCGTTGAATCGAGAAGCGCCGGGCGCGGGGTTAAGGCCGATGCGGTTGAACGGACCACATAGGAACAAGCAGAGCGGGCTGTTGGTCGTAAGAGACCTCTTTTGCCTTGCGTGTATCCTCTGCCTGAGTTTTGCAGATGGGAGTCTCGCCGCCGGGGAGGATCCCTTGTCGGGCGATGGGGTGGTGAGTTTGCCGGCTCTGGAAGAGGCGAACATGGCGGACGAGCTTGTCTACGTGAATTTTGACCAGGTGGACATTCGGGTGATGCTCCGGACGATCAGCGAGATCACGGGGATCAATTTCGTGGTGGATGATCGGATTCAGGGTACGGTGACGGTGATCTCGCCCACGAAGATTCGTCTTGGGGAGATCTACCGGGTTTTGGAGTCGATTTTGGACGTGAAGGGCTATGCGGCGATTCCGGCCGGTGCGGGGAACCTGGTGAAGATCGTCCCGCGAGCGGAGGCGGTGAACCGAAACGTGCAGGTGCGGATCGGTGGGGATCCTTCGGAGATTCCCCGGACCGATTCTCTGGTCACGCAGATCATTCCCTTGAGCCATGCGGATGCCGGGGTGGTGAGCCAGCTTGTCAAGCCTTTGTTGACGACGGGCCAATATATGGCCACGTATCCTCAGACGAATTCGATTCTGGTGACGGATACGTCTTCGAACATCCATCATCTATGCAAGATTATTCACAGCCTGGACGTTCCCGGCTCTGAGCAGCAAGTGACGACAATGCGGTTGCAGTACGCTTCGGCGGAGGTTCTGAGCGAGCAGATCGGCAGCATCGTCGACAAGAGCGGGTCTCGTGTTTTACCGTCCGGGCTGAATCGTTCGGCGTCGGGGACCGACAGGGGTGTGAAGATTCTACCCGACGTGCGAACAAACTCTCTGATTGTGGTGGCGGACGCTCACCAGACGGCGATGATCCAGGGTCTCGTGCAGGAGCTGGACACACAGCGTCCGCCGGGCAATGACAACGTGCACGTGGTGTATCTTGAGAACGCGGACGCCAAGGAGGTGGCGGATTCGCTGACGCAGGCGCTGGCCAATCTGAAGATCAGCGGCGCTCTGGAGGCGGCCGAGCCCGTTCAGGTCACGTCGGATCAGGGCACGAATTCGCTGATTATTGGGGCTTCGTCGCAGGATTTCGACGTCATTGAGGGCATTATTGAAAAATTAGACATTGTGCGCGAGCAGGTTCTCGTTGAAATGGTCATCATGGAGGTGAGCGAGGACCATTTGACGGATATCGGGATTGACTGGGCCACGCTGGACCGGGCGGTGGAAGGGAGCGTTCGCGCCTTTGGGGCGACGAACTTCGGTCCCCGCGTGGATTTTATCAATGGGGACCTCGAAGGCTTGGCGGTTGGGGCCTGGAAGGGCAGCGGCTCGGACGTCGGCATCGGGGCCATTTTGCACGCTTTGGCGAAGGAGTCGGGAGTGAATATCCTTTCGACGCCGCACATCACCACGTCGAATCATAACAAAGCCAGGATCATCGTGGGTGAGAACCGGGCGTTCGTGACCCAGTCGCGGATTACGGAGACGACGGACCTGATCACGCCGACGGTGATTAAGACGTTCGAGTATAAAGACGTCGGCATCAGCCTCGAGATTACGCCGCACATCAGTCAGAGCGGGCTGGTCCGGCTGGAGATCAGCAGCGAGTTCTCGAAGCTGCTGGAGGACGTCTCGAGTCCGTCTGCCGATACGCCCACGACCGCCCAGCGTGAAGCGGAGACGGTGATTTCCATGCAGAGCGGCTCGACCGTTGTGATCGGCGGTCTGATTCGTGACGACAAGACGACGGTCGAACGGAAGATTCCTCTGGTCGGCGATCTTCCGCTGATCGGCGGTTTGTTTCGCGCCCGGAAGGACCGGCTCGAGAAGACGAATCTGCTGATCTTCATCACGCCGCACGTCTTGAGCAGTCAGGAGGATTTGGACCGGATCACGGCAGAAAAGAAGCAGGAATTACCGCCGGTGCTGGACAGACTCAAGAAAGACCATGTCCTGCCCTGAGGATGGGGCGAGGGACGTTCAGCCGTACGCCAGACAACAGATGAGCACAGAATCAGACGCACAACCGTCAACGAGGCATTTGGATCGGATCTTGCCGGAGCAGTTGAATCCGCAGCTTGTCCGCAAGCTGCCGCTGGAGTACCTGAAGAAGCAGTGCGCCCTTCCGATCACCCTGGAGGACGGGGGCGTGGCGGTGGCGTTGTCGGAGCCGCTCAACGTGGAGGCGTACGACGCGATTATGACGGTTCTGGGTCAATGGTGCAGCCGGAGGGTCTGTCCCGCCCGGGAGATAGAGCAGGCGATTCTTCGCTGCTACTACCAAAGCGACGGCGTCGGGGGCGATCCCGAAAGCCCCGATGCGTTATCTTCGATGGACGATTCCGATGAGGCCGGCGCGGTTACCGGCGGCATTCACGCCGAAGACCTGCTGAGCATGGCCAACAAGGCGCCGGTCATCAAGCTGGTCAACAACATCTTCTTCCAGGCGGTGAGCAGCCGGGCCAGCGACATTCACGTCGAGCCTTACGAGAAGGAGGTGCGGATACGCTTTCGGGTGGACGGGGTCCTGCACGACGTGCTCACCCTGCCGAAGCCTCAGGTGGCGGCCTTGGTGTCGCGACTGAAGATCATGGCGAATCTCAATATTGCCGAGCGCAGGCTGCCCCAGGACGGCCAGAGCCGGATCAAGATCGGTGAGAACCTGGTGGATATTCGGGTCTCCGTGATCCCGACCTCGGGCGGTGAGCGGGTCGTGCTGAGACTGTTAGACAAGGGCGGCGGCGGGTTGCGTTTGGACGACGTCGGTTTTTCAGCCGATGTGCTGAGCCGTCTGCGAGATCTGATTCGTTTGGCCCACGGGATCATTCTGCTGACGGGCCCGACCGGCAGCGGCAAGACCACGACGCTCTACGCCGCCTTGAGCGAGCTCAACTCGGAAGAACGAAACATTCTCACGGTCGAGGACCCGATCGAGTACCAGCTTCCCGGGGTCGGGCAGATGCAGATCAAGCCGAAGATCGATCTGACGTTTGCCAACTGCCTTCGTCACATTCTCCGGCAGGACCCGGACGTCATTATGATCGGGGAGATTCGCGACGTCGAGACCGCCGAGATTGCCATTCAGGCCTCGTTGACGGGCCATCTGGTCCTGAGCACGCTGCACACGAACGACTCGGCCTCGGCGGTGACCCGTCTGATCGACATGGGCATTGAGCCTTACCTGATCTCCTCCTCGGTGGTAGCGGTGATGGCCCAGCGTCTGCTTCGTGTGATCTGCCCCGAGTGCAAGAGGCCGTATCAGCCGGACGATCAAACCCTCCTGCGGCTGGGCGAAGAGATGAAGACCTTCGCGACTGAGGGCAAGCTTTACAAAGGGCTCGGCTGCCCGAAGTGTCTGGATACGGGATACCTGGGACGAACCGGGATCTCCGAGCTGCTGGTTGTTGATGACGAGGTGAAGGAGCTCATCCAGGAACGATGCGGCTCGCACGTGATCAAAGAGGCGGCCGTTGCGAAGGGCATGAGCAGCCTGCGGGCTGATGGGATTCGCAAGGCCCTGGCGGGCCGGACGACGCTGGAAGAGGTCTACCGGGTCACCCAGGACACTCTGAAGACGGACTTGGAGAAAACCGAACGTGCCGATGGCTGAGAACAAGCTGGTGGAAGGTCGGGATTCCGCGCTGACGCCTCAGGCGGCGGCGTCCAAGGCGTCCCGCCGGGACGCTGTCCGGAGAATCCGCCCGACGGACGTCTGCAGGATTGCGCGTCATCTGGCGACCTTGCTTCGGGCCGGAATGCCCTTGCTGGCCGCCCTGTCGGTACTGATCGAACAGCTCCGGGAAGCGCAGGACGGTCCGCTGGCCGAGGTGGTCGAGCAGGTGGCCGAGGACGTGAATTCGGGCCAGACGCTGTCCGGCGCATTCGGCCGGCAGCCGGACGTCTTCTCGAAGCTGTTCGTCAGCATGGTGGCGGCTGGGGAGGCGAGCGGCACGCTCGAAGAGATTCTGATGCGCCTGGCGGAGATTTTGGAGAAGCGTGTGCATCTGGCGGCGAAAGTCAAGGCGGCGGTGGCGTATCCGCTGATGATGATGGCCGTGGCGGTGGCGGTCGTGGTGTTCCTGATGTCCGTGGTGGTGCCGGACATCACAGCCATCTTCCTTGAAATGAACCGGACGCTTCCCTGGCCCACGACGGTGCTGATCTCGATGAGCACGTTCATCGGGTCCTACGGGGTGTTCCTGGCCGCCTTGGTTTGCGTGCTCGTCCTGACGGTTGGGGCCGCGTACAAGACGCCCCGGGGCCGGCTCTGGATGGACCGCTCCAAGTTGAGATGGCCTCTGTTCGGGAGGCTTTTTCTTAAGCTGGAGGTCGCGCGTCTGGCGAGAACGCTGGGGACGCTCTTAGCCAGCGGCATTCCGATCCTCAGCGCCCTGGAGATTGCAAAGCAGGTCGTCCAGAACCGTTTCATGGCGGACGCCCTGGGATCGGTCAAGCATCGGGTCAGCCGGGGCGACGCGGTGGCCCTGGCCCTTAAGAAGACGGGTTTGTTCCCGCCGATCGTGTACCACATTATCGCCACGGGCCAGGCCAGCGGAAACCTGGAAGACGGGCTTCTCGACGTGGCAAACATGTACGACGACGAGGTGGAATTGGCCACGAAGACGCTTACGTCGCTGCTGGAGCCATTGATCCTTCTGTGCATGGGGACGGTCGTGGGGTTCATTGTTCTGGCGATTTTATTGCCGATATTTGACGTCAATCAGATGGTTTAACGAGGCTTTTTCACATGAGTACAAGCATCGAACGACGCGCTCCGGGCCGGGGCTTCACCCTGATCGAGCTGATGATCGTGGTGGTGATCCTGGGCATCCTGGCGACGATCATCATGCCCCGGATGCTGAATCGCCCCGAGCAGGCGCGGCGGATGAAAGCGAAGGTCGATATACGCAACATCGAGTCGGCCCTGGCGTTGTTCAAGACCGATACGGGCCGGTTCCCGACCACGTCCGAGGGTCTCGAAGCCCTGGTCTCGGACCCGGGGATCAAGGGGTATAACCGCAACGGCTACCTGGACAAGGTGCCCGTCGATCCCTGGGGCAACCGGTACGTCTACATTTGTCCGGGCGTGGCGAGCCGGGACTACGACCTGGAATCGTACGGCAAGGACGGGGAAGAAGGCGGCGCCGAAGACAACGCGGACATCGAAAGCTGGAATCTTGATGCGTAGAGATCCAATCAGAGGCAGAGTCCCTCATCGGGCGATGGAAAAGGAGCGGACCGGAGCGTTTACGTTCGTGGAGGTGATGGTGGCCCTCGTTATCGTCTCCATCTCTCTGCTGGCGTTGCTGAGGCTGCACGTGATGAGCGTCAATATGGTGGACAAGGCGCAGGTCACGTCGCGGGCCGTCTTCCTGGCGGACGCGAAGATCGCCGAGACCCTGGCCGGCGGCTTTCCGGAGGAAGGGACCCGCTCAGGCGCCGTGACTGAGGACGGCCGGGTGTTGAGCTGGACCACGCGCGTCGAAAACGCCCAATCCGTCCAATCGGGGGACGAGAACGTTCGCGGGCTGCATAAGGTGCTGGTCGACGTCAGTTGGAAGCGGGGCACCCGCCCCGAGCACCTGGAGCTGTTAACTTACGTTGCGGACAGGAAGCGGCCATGAGCGAGTCATCGGACAAAAACGGCTTCACGCTCGTCGAGCTTCTCATCGCCCTGGCCCTGATTGCGACCATTCTGTCCATGGTCTACGGCAGTTACTTCGCGACGTCCAGATCGGCTCAGGCCTGTGAGGCCGGGATGGACATGTGTCGCCAGGGGCAAGCGGTCCTGGATCAGATGGCCCGGCAGATACGCGGCGCGTACGCAGGGACCCGGCCGGCCGATGTGAATTCGGGCCCGTCCGACGTCAGGAAGGAAGAGACTGTGCGGCAAGCCGCCATGAGCTATTTCACCGGCGCCTCGGATGCCCCGAAGGGCGAGATCCTGCGTCTGGTCACGACAAACGGCTCGCGTGAGCAGAAGAATAAGCCGGTAAAGGGGCTATTCAAGGTGGCTTACAGATTCGACAAGGGGTCCGGCACGCTCCTGGTGACCCAGAGCAGGTTCACGGCAGCGGCAAAGAAAACCGGGCCGGAACGCTGGAAGACGGCGGCCAAGGGTGTCGAATATCTGAATCTCGAATTCTTTGACGGGCGGCAATGGCGGCGCCGGTGGGAATCTTCGAAGGAACGGCGATTGCCTTCCGCGGTAAGGATGGATATTGGTCTTAGGAATGAAGACGGCCGACTATACGACGGCGGTACCGTAGCGTACCTGTCATGCCGTCGTGATCCGGTGGAAACAACGACTGAAAGGTGACGATCTGTAAACAGGCAATGAGCGTCGCACGTGAACAATCCAAGCAAGACGGCTTTGTCGTCATCGTTGTCCTTTGCATGGTGATGATGCTGAGCGTCCTGCTGCTCGGCTTCCATTACAAGGCGCGCATGGACTTGCGCTGTGTCGATGATTTTCGTCAGTCCGAGCAAGCGCGCCAGTGCGCCCGCGCGGGGTTCAATATCGCGATAGCCACTCTCCGCGGCAGTGCGGACGGTCCTGCCAACGCACCCTGGCTGAGCCTGCTGTCGGGTCAGAAGACGTTTGCCGTGGGCGAAGGCACGTGCGCGGTGACCGTCTGCGGGGAGACGGGCAAGTTGAACGTCAACCGGCTCAAAGACAAAAGCGGGAAGCTAAATCGCCTCGCCATCGAGCGGGTCCTGAGACTTATCGACCTGCTGAACCGTCAGAAGGGCAACCCCGCCCACATCGGCTACGGCTTAGTGCCCGCGATTATCGACTGGACGGACCGCGACAATGACGTGACGATCTTACCCTTTGTCCGGTATCAGGCCGGAGGGGCCCAGACGAATGACGCCGGCCGGGCGGAGTCCTCGGGCTCGTGCAGGAACGGGCCGTTCGAGACGACGGAAGAGCTTCTGCTGGTCACAGGAATGACGCCGGAGATCTTCGAGCGGCTCAGCGACTACGTGACCGTCTACGGCGACGGCAAGGTCAACGTCAATTATGCGCCGGCCCTTGTCCTTGAAACCCTGTCCAAGGACGTGGATGCGTCTCTGGCCCAGCGCATTGTGGACCGGCGGCAGTTGAAGCCTTTCGAGAGCATCGCCGAACTGAGAGATCTCCCCGGGATGACGGAGGGCCTCTATGAGGCTATCCGGCGGGGTACGACCGTCGAGCCGCTGGCCGACTGCTATCAAGTCATCGCCCGGGGCCGTTGGGACCAGGCCAGCCGCACGATTGTCGCGATGCTCGGCACCGATACGGCGACCGGGAACGTGGAGACGATTTTGTACAAAGAGTTCTGAGGATGAAGACACGACGTCAGCGCGAAAGCAGAAGGAGGCAGCCATGAAGGTGAAACGCGCTATTGGTCTGGAGATCGGCCCTTCCCATCTGTGTGCGGTTCAAATCTCGCGGATCGGCAAGGCGTTCTGTATCGAGCGAATCTTCGGCACACAGATCCGGCGGAGCACGGACTGCCCGTCGCAGATCGTCCGGACCCTGGCGCGCCGACACGGCTTCAGCCGGCGGGCGCCCGTGGCGATGGCCGTGCCGGAGGAGGCGGTCTTCTTCCGCACGCTGGACGCCGACGACGCCGAATTGGAGCGAATGCGGGCCTCGGGTCTGCTCGGATTGGACTATGAATTCCCGATAGAGCCCGATCAGACGGTCGCCGGGATAGGCGCGTACCGCCGGACGGCCGATCAGAAGGTCTCGGTTCTGACCGCGGCGGTATCGAAGGAGTCACTGACCGATTCGCTGGACGTCGTTCGCGAGGCCCGGATGCGTCCTCACGTGATCGACGTTGCGGATTTTGCGATCTATGCCGCCGTGGCGCAAAACCACCCCGGAATCAAGACGGGCCGGGCGATCCTGGTCTATAGAGCCGCCTCCCACGTGGCGCTGGTGGTCACCGAGGGCCACACTATCCTGATGGTTCGACACGTGCCGATCGTTGACGGCTCCGGCGACAGTGACGAGGCCGACGCGCAGCGCATCGCTGACGTGTTATCGGGCGAGGTGGAAATCGTCTGGGAACGACTGTTCGATGAAGGACTGGATGACGGTACGCGAGTCTACCTGGCGGGCAACGGCGGCGCTTCGGCGGCCTTGCGAAGCGCCATCGAAGAGAATCTGCAATGCCAAACGATCGTTGTCAATCCTCTTGCAAAGATGCTCTTGAAAGATCTCCATCGCGTTCCTTCAGACCTTCTTGTCGCAGAGGGTCTGGCCATCAGGGCTTTGACGCCGGAGAAGACGGCCGGGGTCAACTTCCTCGAAGCGGCGCCGGCCGCCGTCAAGCCGGCACTGAACGTCAAGAAGCAAGTCGCTCTGTGCACCGTCCTTGGCGTGGCCATTGTCGTCGTCTCGCTGATCGGCCTGCTGCTGCGATTGCACCGCCTGGAACATCAATACGCGGCGGTCAAGAGCGAGATGAAGGCCGTCTTCCAGCGGACACTGCCGGACGAGAAGAACATCGTCAACCCGCTGGCCCAGTTGGACCAAAGGCTTCGAGCTCTACGAAAAGACTATGCCGTCTTCGGCTCTATCTCCGGTACGTCCGCCGGACCGCTTGACGTTCTGCAGGCCATTGCGGCCCATACGCCCTTGGAGATGAAGATCAGCCTCGACGACGTGCAGGTCACGGCCCAATCGATCCGGCTGACGGGGACGTCCGACTCTTTTGAATCGGTCTACCATTGGCAAGACCTGCTGGCCAACGCCCTGCACTCGTCAACGGTGGACGTCCGCGACGTTCGCAGGGAGCCGGACAGTAAAACGGTCCATTTCGTTCTCCTGGCGTCGATCACGAGGGAGAAAACGACATGATGCGATTGACACGCAGAGAATACGGGCTGACCGTCGGCGGCGTCGTGCTGACCTTGGGCTGGGCGATCTACGCGTTGGGTCTGGCGCCCGTGAGGGAGCGTATCGACACGCTCGAGCGCGTCATCCCGCAGAAACGGACCGAGCTGGACCAGCTTCGCGTCAAGGCCCGGGAATACACCCGTCTGCACGAGGACATTGGGCATCTGAGGGCCCGGATCGACTCCCAGGACAAGGCCTTCGAATTGCTGCCGTTTATGGAAGCCCTCGTGGCCCAGTGCGGCCTGACGCAGAACGTAACGACCATGAACCCGGTCCCGACCCAATCTGATACGGACGTCCGGGAAGTGGTCCTGGACGTCGAAATGGAGAACGTGACGCTTCGCCAGCTCTGCGGATTCGTTGAGAAAATACAAGCTCCGAATACCCTCGTGAGCATCGAGAGGCTCACCATCAAGAAAAATCCCACCGACCCCAACCAAGTCGATTCCAGCATCGAGCTCCGCACCTTCAAACCCGCGCCCATCCGAGGAAACTAACCGCCGACAAAGGCGCGAACGCGCTCGATCCCGAACCGATGAAACACACACAGAGCCGCGGTGCGGCCACGGGCTACTTCTGCACTTGAATTCTACACGTCGGCCAGTATAATCGTCCGTATTTCTGACAGACGGGGAGGGTCCTTAACGTCGCAAAAGATGGGAGTGGCAAAATGAAGACAAATCGCCGAGCTTTCGTACGTGGTATTCTCGCAGGTGGACTGGCAGTTTCCTGGCCGCGTGCGGGCAATAGCGCAGGTGCCCGGATATCCGGATCGCGTGCTCGTAGAGCGGACTACGCGCAGCTCGATGAGGTATTGAGGAAGCCGGTGTTGAAAAGGGAACTGTTTGCGAATCCCGTAATTATCCGAACCATTGAGCTACTTCGATATAGAAATAGTTTCATGTGCCGGGTGCGTTCTGCCGACGGCGCGGAAGGGATTTCAGTGGCTCACAGCGGGATGAGCTCACTTTACCCGATCTTTCTTAACGCGGTGAAGCCTTTCTTCATCGGCAAGGACGCACGCGACCTGGATCTGCTGCTCGACAAAGTGTACATCTACAAGCTCAATTTCAGATTAAGCGGAATGGCTCTGGGAATTCCTCTGGCGACGTTTGAGTTTGCTATTCTCGACATGCTGGGGCGTATTGCCAATAAGCCCATCGGGGAATTGATCGGAGAAATCCACAACCCGCGAGTCGCGGTCTATCAGGCCACAGAGTACCGCGAGAAGCCGGTGGAAGAATCCCTGGAACTGATAAAGAGAGACGTCGAGGAATATCACGCCCACGCCCTGAAAATCAAGGTCGGCGGGCTGATGTTCATGACCGCAGATATCAACGCCGTGGGTCCCAAGGGCAGGACTGAAAGGATCATTCCCCTGATCCGCGAAACCTTCGGCGACGAAATGGCTTTGTATGCGGACGCAAACGGCTTCTATTCGGTGGATGAGGCGATACGAGTCGGCCGGCTGCTGGAAGAGTATCGCTATCGCTTTTTCGAGGAGCCTGTTCGTT
>JARRQQ010000056.1:0-11081 GCA_037381725.1 Sedimentisphaerales bacterium | reverse complement strand
CCAGGGCAATACGGTGAAAGGCCCCTTCTGGATTTTCACGACGGGCACCTTCCTTCTCGTGGATGATTTCGAGAGCTACACTGACGACGACGCGGCGGGCCAGGCCATCTGGCAGACCTGGATCGACGGTTTCGGCATCGCCGACAATGGCGCGCAGGTCGGCTACCTGATGCCGCCCTACGCCGAGAGATCGATCGTCCATAGCGGCGTCCAATCCATGCCGATCCTGTACGTCAATGAGGGAGGCGTGACGAACTCGGAAGCCTCTTCAACGCTGACGGCGCCGCGCGACTGGATGCAAGCTGGCGTGACGGAACTATCGCTCTGGTTTAGGGGCAAGTCGAGCAATGCCGCCGAGCCGCTGTATGTAGCGATCTCTAACAGTGCGGGCACACCTGCGATTGTCGCCTATGATGATCCGGATGCGGCTGCAATCCGCTCGTGGACGCAGTGGCACGTCCCGCTGCAAGCCTTTGCCGACCAAGGGATCAACCTGAGCAACGTGGATAAGATCGCGATCGGCTTGGGCGCCAAATCCGGTTTGCCGGCCCCTGGCGGCTCAGGAACGGTCTACATCGACGACGTCCGGCTGAGTCAGTAGCAAAGGAACCTTGAATTTCCGGAGAGAACTTGGTATTCTGCATGCGTTGAGGACCAGTGTGCTATTGAGCAATGATGAATGAGAAATTTCAGGCTTTTTTCGTTCGGCATGTTAACTATTCCGTCAAGTTTACCTGCTAAACGTATAGTGAGCTTGTTTCTGAGCCTTCTCTTCTTCACGCTGTTCTACCTCTACCTTCGGTTCTACGTCGATCTGCGGTTCATCTATAGCTGTGGCGGGCTGGTCACGAACTTCCCGGTATTTGCCAAGAGCTGGGCGTTCTTACGGCAGCATATCTCGTGTCCCGGCGGGATCGTGCAGTACGTCTCAGCATTTCTGTCGCAGCTCTTCTATATAGGCTGGGCCGGACCCCTGGTGGTCACGGCGCAGGCTTGGGCCATGTCCGTATGCGCGGGCTATATCCTCAAGAACGTGAATCTACCTCGCTTACGATTCTTGCGCTTTGTGCCTGTGCTCATCCTGCTGATTACATACACTCGATACACGTATCACTTCTACGCGGCGACGGCCTTCTTGACGGCGTTGCTTTTCATGTGTCTCTACTTGAGAATAGCTCTAGTGCCGACGCGGGGCTATGTCCGTGTGGGTGTCTTAGCGTTCATGTCCATAGCCTTGTACTATATCGCGGGCGGAGCGTATCTCTTGTTTGCGCTGCTTTGCGCGTTGTATGATCTGTTCTTCAGGCGCAAGCTTGCATTGGGTGTGTCGAGCTTGTTGCTCGCTGTGATTGTTCCTTACGTCGTGGGCGTGCAACTCTTCGGTGGAAGTATTCTCAACGCGTTCAGTGATTCCTTACCGTTTTCCTGGAAGATGCTCGGCGGCGCGAGTCGCTGGGAGTTGGCGGTGCTCTACGTGCTCTATTTGTTTCTGCCCGCGACGATGGTTGCCCGGGCCTTCTACCGTAAGACGCTGGCCTCAAGAATCAGGACTCGTTTTCGTTCGCGCCTGCTCAAAACCAAAAGAGGAGCGGGCTCTCCAATACTCAAATCGCTCGTCGGATCATTCGTATTGACGGCGTTCGCTTTCGTGGCCATCGTTCTTGCACGTGACGGCCAGAAGAGAACGGTTTTTGCGGTTCATTACTATGCGTGCCAGAGGATGTGGCCGGAGGTGCTCCAGGCCGCCCGTCGTTATCCGGGCGATCCTTTTGTCATGAATGCGGTCAACCGCGCCTTGTACCACACCGGCCGGCTCGGCTACGATATGTTCTGCTGGCCTCAGCATCCTGACGCTTTGCTCCCCACGGGGGACGACCGTGTTCTGGCGTGTTGGCACAAGTTCGATACTCAGATCGATCTCGGGCTGATGAATATGGCCGAACGGAATCTGACGGAGTGTACGCAACTGTACGGAGAGCAACCGACGATTATCGAGCGGCTGGCTCTCATCAACATGGTAAAGGCCAACTACGGCTCGGCCCGCATTTACCTTGGAGCGCTTCGCCAAACTCTGTTTCATTCGGCTTGGGCCAACCACTATCTGAATTTGTTGCAGTCCGATCCGAATCTCTCCACGGATGAGCGGATTCAGTACTTACGTTCCGTGTATCCGGAAAAGGACTACGTGACTATTCGCTATTCCAGGGAAAAGGTGTTGCGTGACCTCATAGAGAAGAACAGCAAGAACCGCATGGCGTTCGAGTACCTGACGGCGTGGTATATGCTCACCAAGCAACTGGAAAAGTGCGTCCGAAATATTGAGCACGTGGATGATTTCGACTATTCGGAGCTGCCCCGCCTTTACGAAGAGGCGGCCCTGATCTATGCATACGGAACGGGCAAGCCCATTCAATGGGCCGATCATCAACCCTCACGAGAAGCGCGTTTGCGGATCGAGACTTTCAGCCGCATATTCAACGGCCATCGTCGAAACAAGGCAGAGGCTTTCAGTGACCTTGCACAAGACTACGGGGATAGTTACTTCTTTTATCATATCTATGGGATTTCAGGTGTGAGCAAATGAAACAAGGCGATAAGGGCAAATGGACAAGAGTCACGGTTGTCATCGCAGTCATGGCAATGACGGCGGCTGCCTGCGCACTCGTGTTTGTCCCGCGGGAGGACAAGGTGACTATCGATCAGTTCAGTATTATTGACCGGCTCGCTGAAATCCATCCCGACTACTCCGGGACCGTGATCCCTCCGAACATTGCGCCGCTGAATTTCTCGATCCGGGAAAACGGTTCGCATTATTGTGTCAGGATTTCCTCCAGACAAGGTCAGCCTATCGAAATCTTCAGCAGATCGCCGAAGATCGTCATCGCCGAGAAACCGTGGCACGCGCTGCTCAACGCCAATCGAGGAGAGGATTTGTCCTTCCTCGTCTTCGTCAGATCGCAGGACGGCGATTGGAAGCGTTTTTCCCCCGTTGTCAACACGATTGCCAACGAGGAAATAGACCGATTCCTCGTTTATCGGAGGATCTATCCCGTGTACGGAGCGTGGGGCAAGATGGGAATTTATCAACGTGATTTGCAGGGGTTTGAAGAGTCGGTCATATTGGATAACGACTATTTCAAGGGCGGGTGCCTCAACTGTCACTCCTTCTGTGCCAACGATCCCAACAAGATGTTGATTGACTTCCGCAGCTCCGACTACGGCGTTCCGACAGTGCTGGTCGAAAATGGCAAACCCTACAAGGTCGGGACGAAGTTCGGCTACGTGGCGTGGCATCCGAGCGGCCGGCTCGTGACTTATGCCATCAACCAGGTCGCCATGTTCTTTCACGCCTCCGACACCGAGGTGCGCGACGTTATTGACCTCGATTCACTGCTTGCCTACTATCTTGTTGACCGCAAGACGGTCAAGACAGCGCCTGATATCGCCAGAAAGGACCGTCTCGAGACTTATCCCGCCTGGTCGCCGGACGGCCGGTACCTGTACTTTTGCAGCGCGCCGCTGACGTGGACGCAGCGCAACGTCATCCCCTCCAACTATGACGAAGTCAAATATGACCTGGTGCGGATCAGCTACGACATTGACCGGGATCAGTGGGGCAAACTCGAGACCGTGCTTTCCTCCAAGGATACAGGCTCAAGCATACTCTTGCCGCGGATCAGCCCCGACGGCCGGTGGCTGGTATTCTGCATGTGCGCCTACGGCTGCTTCCCCGTCTATCAGCGGAGCAGTGATCTGTACATCGTTGATCTTGAAGCGGCGCAGAAGACGGGCCGATACGAACCTCGCCGGCTCCAGGCCAACAGCGACGAGAGTGAATCCTGGCATAGCTGGTCGACCAACAGCCGATGGGTCGCCTTCAGCAGCAAGCGGGGCAGTGGCGTCTTCACCCGGTCCTACCTGTGCTATCTCGACGCAGACGGCAAGGCCTCCAAGCCCTTTGTCGTTCCCCAAAAAGACCCGGATTATTATGACTCGTGTCTGTGGACCTACAGCGTTCCGGAGTTGATACGCGGCCGCGTTCGGGTCACCGGCGAGAAGCTGGCTCGCGTGCTTCGCGGCTCTGAGGCGATACACACCGACATGCCCATCACTACGGCCACACCCAAGGTTGCGGCGCCCCCGACTCAAAGCGGTCCCTGGATGATGCGCGAGTAGAGGGCTGAGCACGGCCAGACCCGCGCTGGCCGATCCTTGCGCGTCCCTGTCGAGTAGACTTCCGGATCGGCAACCGGGAGCGTATTACCGACGGCCGCTCAATACAGCATTCAGCACTTGTCGTATCCGGGCGGAATTCGGGTCCATTTCCGCGGCCTTTCGAATCTCCTCGATGGCCTCGTCTCTGTGGTTCTGCTTGTTCAAGAGAACTCCGAGGTTGCAATGCAGCATGGCGTTGTTGGTGGAAAGCCGTATTCCTCTTCGGCACACGTCAATCGCCTTATCGAGCTTTCCCTGGCGCATCCATATTTCCGCCAGATCGTTATACGCCGGTACGAGGTCCGGCTGTCGGCGTATCGCCGCGGAATAGTGCCGGATCGCTTTGTCAACTTCGTTCGTCTTCCGATAGGCCAGGGCCAAGAGGTAGTGAGCGTAGCCGTAGGTGGGCTTGGTCTGAATCGCCTTGTTGTATTGCACAATGCCCTCGGGAAGATTGCCAAGCTTGAACAACGCCGTGCCCATGTTGTAATATCCCAAATAGGAATGCGGCACCAGTTCGGCCACGCGGCGATACTGTTCGAGGGCCGATCGAGGATCCTCCAAGTCCTCCAGCAACAGCGTGGCGTATCTTTCATGGAGCACCCAATCACTGTCGTTTTGCTCGATAGCACTTTGGTATTGTGCAGCCGCATCATCCAGAGCCTGCCGAGTCAATGACGTTTTTTGAGCAGCCAGGTCTTGCTCCATCTGTCCGACTTGCTGGTCATGGTCGAGCTGGTTGGTGAACGGCATTTTCTTGAGAAACTCATTGACTACTTTGTCTGCGATCTTGTATCGATCCCAATCCGTCCAGGCCAGGCGGCGCGCACATTCGGTTTCCGTCAGGATGGGACGTTCCGCTGGATTGAATGCGCCCAGACGAGCGGGCAAGAGCTTCACGACTTGCCCAAAGATCGCTTTGGCCAGTAGATAATTCCCGTGAAAGTTCAGATGGACGTGTTCGAGAAACAGCTCGGAGCCGGGAATTCGGTTGGGACTGTTTTGTTCAAACAGCTCGACCGCGTCGACCAGGTGGACGCCGTTCGCCTCGTTGTGGTGGGCTATGTCGCGTATGATTTGATTGATCCGGCTGTCGGCGCGAAACCGAAGGGTGTCGGTATCCCGTGCTCGAACGTAGCTATTCCGCGCCTGTTCATACTCAGCGAGGGCCTGATAACACCTCCCAAGTCGATAATACAGCTCGGCGTAGGTATCGTCAGTCTCGGTAGCGGCGGTGTAGGACTTTACCGCGTTATCATAAGCTCCATCGGTCTCGTCCGCTATACCTTTTTCATAAACGGCCTTCCATTTCTCGATCTCTACTGACGATAGGTCGCCGCGATGCAGAGAGCCAAATGGAGCGTTGTCTTTGAGATTGTTTCCAACGGTGCACAGAACGACTTTCGCTCCGGCCCTGCGTCCGAGGCGGATAATATCCTCGATATTCCGCTGGAAATGCGCATAGACCGTCTCAAGTCTGGGGTCGTCGATTCGCACTTGCCGGTGGGAGAGCATCTCCATGCCTTTCCAGACGCGCAGCTTCTTCTCATCCGACCCTAGCGATTCCAGCAGGCTTGCGATCAACTGGCCTAGCCGTGTGCACTTGATCGCAATACCGGCGCGAATCAGAGACAGGTGGCGAGAAAAGGGTGAAAGGGCCGTCCCGGCGCCGTACGGGCCGACGACTTCGTTGTTGCCCAGGTAAACCACGAACAGATCGGGCTTGCGCCGAGCGCAGTCCTGAGCGATCTCCAGAACCACGTGCGAATTGATAGCCGCCATCGCCATGACGATGACCTGGAAATTGACTTCGGGATACTCCTCTTGCAGCATTGTTTTCAAAATGCGCCCAAAACCGAAGGCGGGACACGGCTCCCCCTGGGCGGCGGACGCACCTAACACAAAAATCCGGCACGTCTTGTCGGCCTTGTTCTCGGCAAAGGTGAACGGCGTGAATTCGCGAGAGATATTCGGCGGGAAGAATCGCCATCCGAATCTCAGATTATCACAATACACTGTTTTCCCGTCCATCCTGGATTTGAGTATCGCCGCTGGACGGTAGCCATAGCTGGCCGCCCGCAACCCAAACTCCAGCAGGGCAAAGAAAAGCGCGGGCACAAAGATGGCCGCGACAATCCGGAATACCCAGAGGCGCCGGGCGCTTAGGCCCAGGAGCGGCGATCTTTCGGCGCTCTTCTGCTTTTTCTTCTTCGCGCTCGCCGATTTGGAGGGACCCCGCATCTTCTTGTGCCGGCGCCGCTCGGCCTTCGTGAGATGCGATTTCTTTCTGTCGGACGATGAGGACCTTCTGCTTCTTTTCTTGTTGCCTCTGCGTGACATGTGTCGGATCTTGCCCACCTGGTTTTGGGCGTGCCGGAATGCCTCTTTTGTCCATTGGCACGCCGTCTCAGTCCAATCCTATCCCACTCATTGTGCAGAAACTACACTGTACTGTCGAGGACTTTCTCATTTGCGACTTATTATGGTGTTTTTTCTTGCTATTGGGTCTTATCGTGAGTAGTATTAGCGCGGTTTTTGGGGAATAGTGTAATGGTAGCACGACTGACTCTGGATCAGTTAGTCGGGGTTCGAATCCCTGTTCCCCAGTTTGTCGTTCCACTGAATGAAGCAGGGGGGCTAAGAGTCCTCCGTTGGGGATAATCCAATGAAATTGTCTGATCGCTCGGTTCTCGACGGGCTGGCCGCGTGGTGGGCCGGTCTCGTGATATTGACCCTTTCCTTGTTCTGCGTCGATTGTGCCTTCGGCGAGGGACCGCAAGCGTCGGCTAAACAAGGGCTGGGGAGCAAATACAAGGGAGATAGGGGGATCGAGAAGGATCCCGATGTGATCTTTGTGGAGAACTTCGAGGCAGACTCGCTGAAGATAGTCACGTCTCACTGGGATAGTGTACAAAGCCCTGAAATCATGTCACTATCGAAGGACGTACCCGAAGCGAGCGGCGGTAAACATTCCCTTTTGATAAGTCATATCGGCGGGCAGGGGACCGGGGCGCATCTCTACAGGCGTCTGCTACCGGGCTACGACCAGCTCTTCGTTCGCTTCTATGTGAAATTCGACCCGGATTGCCATCCCATCCACCATTTTGTTCATCTTGGGGGCTATAATCCTCCGACACCGTGGCCCCAAGGAGGAGCAGGAATCCGACCGGCCGGCAACAAGCGCTTTACCACGGGCATTGAGCCATACGGTAAAAACTGGCGATGGGATTTCTATTCTTACTGGATGGGGATGAGGTCGTCGCCGGATAAGCACTCCTGGGGGCACGATTTCATCAATGATGAGAACCTGAAGGCACAGCGGGGCCGATGGACTTGCGTCGAGCTGATGATGAAAATGAACGATCCCGTCACCGAGAAGAACGGCGAGCAAGCGCTCTGGATCGACGGACGTCCCTGGGTGAAGGATGGGCAAACGGTCAGTCACTTGGGCGAAGGGTTTCCCAAAGGCAAATGGGTATGGGACAGCTTCATTCCCGACTCGGACGGCACGCCATTCGAGGGCTTCCAATGGCGCAACGACGAAAAGCTGAAACTGAACTTCCTGTGGGTTCTTCTATATATTACCGATGCCCCGGCGGGACACATCAGCAAGGTATGGTTCGATGATATCGTCGTGGCGAAAAGCTATGTCGGGCCGGCAATGCCCTTCGGCGATTGATGGAGCATATCTGTGTCGTTCTCACTCGTTTCTTTTTTCACCGGCGCATCCTGCGCCGATGGCGTCTCGGCGGCGATTTGGCTAACGAGGTCGATTTGATTCAGCGCGACCTTTTTGCCCTCTTCGGCCTTGCCGACGATAGCGTAGCTTTCGATAATCGCCAACAAGCTCAATAAAAAGCTCAGCGTGCTTTCCGCGACTTGGTTCATGTTCACGCCGTCCGGCACGAGGCCGTCGTTGCAACCCTTCGTCCGGAAGTCGTAGACGGGGATATGCAGGTCGTTGCGGCCGAGGAACCAATCGAAGGCCTTTCTTTGCAGCGTCAGGAACCGTTCGTCCTGTGTGGCGTCGTAAGCGGCTTTCAACATGAGAACCGTACCGGCGGCTTCGATGGGCTGCTGGTCGAAATTGGCCCTGGTCCCGCCGCGTTCATACCATCCTTTGCAGCCGATGAAACTGAAATGATCGCTCTTGAACGTATTCTTCAGCAGGAATTCACACGTTGCCAATGCCGTCTTGAGGTATTTTCTATTATCGAAGATCAAAGCGGCCATGAACAGCGCGTGGGGCAGCGCCGCATTATCGTAGCTGAGTGCGTCCTCGAACCAAAGCCAGTCGAGGTATTTGCTCTATTCGTATTGAGTGACCAGGCCGTCCGCGGCCAACTCCATTTGACTCTTGATGTCACTGACGCCCGGAAACTGTTCGAGATAATCGACCATCCCGAGGATCGAGTAGGCCATTCCTCTCGGGAGCTGTCTGGGCACGTGTCTGACCGACCTGTCGAAGCAATCTTTGGCAATGGAGAGGTAAGCCGGCGTGGGCGGCTTGGCCATGAGCGTTCCGAACGCCCACAGCGCCCGGCCGAAGGCGTCATTGGCAGGCTCTTTTTCCCACCATGTCCGGTTGAAATCCATGAAATTCCTGACATGGCCCTCATCGTCCTGCGCGTGGATAATGAAAGACAGATACGTGTCCAGAAGCGCGAGGGCCTCCGACTCCGGATACTGCGCATAATATTTGGCCATCGCGACCACGGCTCGCGCGTTATCATCGGTGCAATAACCGTAGGCACGATTGGGTATCGTGAACTTGGCGTGCTGGTACAGCCCCGTGCTATCGGTCAGCTTCTTCACGTGCTCCAACGAAGGCTCGGGCACCTCGATATTAGACATCGTCTCGGCTGCCGACAACTTGGTTTTGGTATGGGTGCGGAGCGGCAGCTTTCTCGCGTTGAAGAGCTTCCAATACGCCTGGCCGATCTTAGGCCAGGTTCTGGATCGCCCGTACTCATAGGCTTGCGTTCGCAGGGAATAGAACATCGAGTCGTTATGGAGGATGTCCATGATGGCCTGCGCGACTTGTTGCGAATCGTCGAAGTCCACGAGTTTGCCTCGACCGTCGGCCAGAAGCTCTTCCGCCGCCCAGTAAGGTGTGGACACGACCGCTTTGCCCGTGCCGACGGCAAAGGACAAGGTGCCGCTCGTTAACTGTTTGACACTCCGGTAAGGGGTAACGTAGATGTCCGTGGCGCAGAGGAAATTGTGAAGCTCCTGGTCATCGACAAACCGGTTGTGGAAGATCACGTGCTCCTGGAGGTTGAGGTCTTTGACCATTTGTTGGAGGCGGAATCGGTAC
The DNA here is from genome assembly GCA_037381725.1 of Sedimentisphaerales bacterium. GTDB lineage: Bacteria > Planctomycetota > Phycisphaerae > Sedimentisphaerales > Anaerobacaceae > JAFGTG01. The sequence continues at coordinate 1,549 of JARRQQ010000056.1, read as the reverse complement.
GATTCGCCCTCGTGCTTCAGGATATTCGGGTGAGTCATGCCCAGAACAATGTAGATAACGGACGGTTCAGCCTCGATAATCGCGGGCATCGCCTTGAGCATGACCTCTACGCCTTTGTTCTTGCTGAGCAGACCGAACGTCAGTATCGTTTTTCGGTCCTCCAGGCCGAACTTGTGCTTGTAGTAGTTGCTGTCTACGAAGGGCAAATCCGGTATGCCATGCGCGATTAGCTTGATCTTGCCAGCGGGGATTCTGTAGATCTCGTGCAGCATATCGACGCCGCGTGCGTTCATTGTGACGACCCGGTAAGAGGCCTTGCAGACGTCCACCATTGCTTTGTGATAGGCTGGGTCCGGATCGTCGATGACCGTGTGGACCGTCGTGATGACGGGAGCCTTCAGTCTGTCGAGAAGCAGGCTAAGGTAGGCTCCGGCGGCTCCGCCGAACAGGCCGAACTCATGCTGGACCGAAACGACGTCGACGTGACTGAAGTTGATGTAGTCGGCGGCGCAAATGTAATCGCCCTTGACGTTCTGGCGAATCTCGAATTTGACGGGGTCGTCGTATTTGTGATCGCCCGCGCGGACGGCGACGACGAGCGGCTCGAATTCACCTTTTGCGGCCGTGGCGGTGTTAGCGATAAGATCTGAGGTAAAAGTCGCGATCCCACATTTTCTGGGCGGAAAAGAGGAAATAAAGACCACCTTTTTCGCGATACTTTTTGGCATCCGCAACATCCCATTTCAAATAGCTGCACGTAACCACCTCCTATTTTAGGCGTAGATGATCCGGCCGTCAAGTAATATTGACGGCCGGTCCGGCGAAAATATGCCTCAGGAGAGCCGCAGTGGCGCTATTTCCATACCGCAGGAGCGGGGATTGAGCAAATATTCGTGCAATTTTTGGCCTCTTTCTTCTTTTTCTTTTGCACATGCGGGAAAAAGACTCGTATAATTGCCTACCATAGAAGTAGGAATACAGGAAGATAATACTATGAAACTATCAACGCGAACCCGATACGCCGTCAGGGCGATGATCGAATTGGCCCAGCATGATACGAACCGGCCCTTGCAGCTCAAGATTATTGCGGACCGACAGGAGATATCCGTCAAGTACCTGGAGCAGTTGATGGCGATTCTCAAATCGGCCGGGCTTATCAAGAGTGTCAGAGGCTCCAAAGGAGGATACGCCCTTGCCAGAGGATCGGACCAGATTACTCTGAGCGACATCTTGCACTGTGTGGAGGGTCCCATATCTACGGTGGAATGCGTCCAAGACGGCAGCCGGTGCGCGCGGTCCGCCGAATGTGCCGCCAGGGAGGTCTGGAAGCGAGTCGAACAGGCCATTGACGACGTCCTCCGATCCATCACGCTCCTGGACGTGGCCGACATGGCATCGGACAACAGACAATCGGACTATCAGATATAGAAAGGGGGCATGAACAGGAATGAGCGCAACATTCGAGGACATTACGCGTGTGATCGGCTTCACGCCATTGGTCCGAGTCAACAAGCTTGCCTCAGACAACGCCACCGTCATAGTGAAGCTC
>JARRQQ010000055.1:0-11097 GCA_037381725.1 Sedimentisphaerales bacterium | reverse complement strand
GTTCCGGCTATTTTATACGCGACGGCTCCGGAAAGCAAGACCGCCAATCCCACAACAAAAAACGACACGCCCCAGTAAACCGGCACTTCCCAATGCTTCCTAGTTATGAGGAACCACACCGCCATGGGCCCCAACACTAATTCCAGGCCGGCCGCTGCAATCAAGGCTTGCTTCTGAAACCGCAAGCCCCGTTCCCAATGCTTGACGGCAACCCGGCCCGCCTGCGCCAGAAACACTGCCATCAGGAGCGTGCAAAACGGCAAAATGGGAAGAATGTAATACCCTCGACGCGAGCCGGAGAGAGTGAAGAACGCGAAGATCATCAAGATTGCCTCGACCAGCCAGCGTGTGGCGCCGTCAAGCTTCTTCCAGGTCGTCGCCGCGGTTATCAGCGCAGCCACAAAAAGCGGCACCCACGGCAAAACCAGCATGGGTACGGCCACAAAATACGTGTAGATCGGGTCTTTGTGGTCGAACGGTCGGATATAGCGCACAACATTCTCGCGAAGGGCCAGCATCAGTCCGCTCTGCTCGTAGCTTTCCGGTCGGGTCAGGCTTTCGTAAATAAAGGGCGCCATGTAAGCGGCAACGCCGATGCCCAAAGCCAGCCAGTGTGAAGGCCACAACAGCCATCGCCATCGCCGCTGACGCACAAGGTCAGGCAGTACTACAAGCACGGGCACCACGAATGCGGTCAGCCCTTTCATATGAGAGCCGGCGGCCATGATAAGATAGAAGACAAGGAAGGATACGAAGCCTGGCCGGTCTCGGCGGCTCCAGTACCAGGTCACCGCGAGCATAATGGCCGCGAGATTCTCCGTCTCGGCGCTGGCTACACGCGAGTACATCAGCAATCCGTAGCTCGTCAGCAACAGACCGCCGGCCAGACGGCCCACGCGAGCAGACCACAAACGCCGGCCCAGAAGCATCGTGCAAATCAGCGCCGTAAGAGCCGTCAACGCGCTAGGCAGACGCACAATCAACTCATCCAGACGCCCCGCGACGGCGGAGAACAACGCAATGACCCAGTACGTCAGAAGGGGTTTGTCGAAGTACGGCAAGCCTCCGATTGTCGGATGAAAGAAATCTCCGCTCACGAACATTTCGCGCGTAATCTCGGCCCATCGTGCCTCGGAAGCCCACAGACTGCGGTGCCCAAGCGCCCCGAACATGAGAACGCACCCGGCTGCGCATAGAAGCACGTCCGCTGACCATACTCGCTTAAGAGGATTGGCCGCACAGATCAATACTAAGGTCCTTTCCGTCAGTCGATGTTCGCGACTCTCGTCCCCATCAGGCCTTCCATACTCTATTGAGGGCAGCCCGACTCATCGGAACTCGACAGGCTCCCGTCAGAGGACACCTTATGCGGAGCCGACAATAACCGCAAGCTAAATCATTGAATCTAGTTTGAGCATACCCCCGATGCCAATAGGGGAAGTCCTCATTACCCCATATCCAAATGCCTAATGATTGATGATTTACCTAAATCATCAATCCCAAGCCCACTTTACCTTTGAAACCTTAATACAGGCTTAAGACCTGAAAAGAGGCTATCTGACGTGTCGGAGTTCTGGGATGCGCGAACAACCAAGGCGAGCCGAACAAGTACGGCGGACAGAGTCAAGAAGACCGAGTTGACCAAAAGCATGACGCAGGCGTCCTTCCAGGGAATCCCGGGCGGGAACCGGCCGCTTCGCTCGCAGCTCGGCGAGAAATCGCAAATCACAAAGAACCGGAGCCGCCGGACGGATTCGCCAGGGGCAGGTGGATCGTCACGACGGTGCCGTGGGCCGGATCCGAAGTGATGGATATATCCCCCTGATGGCGGCGGACGATTTGGCGGGCGATGGCTAAGCCCAGGCCGGCGCCTCCCGTCGAACTGCTGCGCGATGGATCCACGCGATAGAACCGATCATACAAACGAGGCAGGGCTTCGGCGGGTATGTGGCCACCTTGGTCGTGAATGCAAACCACCACGATCCGTGGCTCGCTGGTTCCTGAAGCACGATGGGAGAGAGTGATTCGGATGGTGCCGTCGGGTGGGCCATATTTGGTTGCGTTGTCAAGGACGTTGCTGAACAGGCGAATCAGCTCGTCCAGGTGGCCGGGAACAGTCGTCGGCGGCATGTCTTCTAGTACAACCTTGGCACCTGAGCGTTCCATTCTCGCGTTGAAGGCTTCAGTCAGCTCGCTCAACAGCACGTCGAGCCGCACCAGCTCGTCGCATCCCGAAGGACGTCGAGATGGCTCGTGATTCGAGCCCCGAGTTCCGAGCTCCGAATCCCGCGTTTCGTCCATGCGCGCCAACACGAGCAGTTGTTCGGTCAGGTGCTCCATGCGGGCCACGTCCTTGAGTGTCTCGGTGATGGCCCGTCGATATTCGCCGACGTCGCGATCGCTCATCTGCGCGACTTGAAGCGTGCTCTTGGCCAGGGCCAGGGGTGTCCGCAGCTCGTGAGCCGCATCCGAGGTGAATTGTTTTTGCTGCTCCAGGACCTTGTCGAGACGAGCAAACATCTCTCTCAACGCCTTGACGAAAGGCTCCAACTCCTCGGGTACTTTCAGATCGTCGAATAGGGCCTTTCCGGCGTTCGGACGCCAGACGTGGCGTAATCGCTCGGCTGTCACGTGGATGGGACGTAAGCCGCACCGAACTGTCCACATCACCGCTACCACCGAGCCCAGGACGAGGCTTGCTCCGAGCACGAACAATAGCCTCTCGAATTCATACATCTCGTGGTAGGTATAGTGGCTGGGAGCCGCCACGACAATGTTGGCTGTATCTTCATCAGGCGCAAGCGGCGCGACGCCGGTCGTCCCGGTCACAGGCTGCTGCCGGATCTTCCGACGCATCCAAACGGCTCTATACTCATTGTGAGGGACGCCTATGTTCACGAAGGAAAGCTCATTCGGCGACGGCTTGTCTATGTCCGGAAGCTCGTGCAACCAGCGTTCAAATTCACTGTCCGGCACGTCGCTCGCAAGTACATCGGTGGAAGCTCCGTCCATCCAAATCCGATAGACCGTGGAAGGATTGCTCCCGGGTCTGCCGGTGACCGACTGCACTTCCATCATCAACTCCTCCGTTCCTCTGTGGTTGTTCAGACTTGCCGCGATGCCGTTGGCCATCGCCACCAGAGTTCGATCGACATTGCGAAGATGGGATTCATCGAATTCCAGATAAGCCACGATGGAGATCGTGGCGATCACGGCCACCAGCACGGTGGAAACCCATAAGGACACGCGCCACTTCAGGGAAAGCGGTTTCATGCAGGCGGTTCTCCAAGCAGGTAGCCCTGGTTTCGATACGTGTGAATCAGTTCTGAATCGGAGCCCAAGCCGAGTTTTCGGCGCAGCGAGCAGATGTAGACCTCGACAACGTTGGAGAATTTCTCTGAGTTGAAATCATAGAGATGCTCGACGATGTCGGCCTTCGGTACGACCTGTCCGGCTCGCATGGCGAGGTACTCAAGCAGACGGTATTCCATCGCCGACAGGCGCACAGCCTTGCCCCCGACCGCGACTTGGTGCCTGGTCGTGTCTACGGCCACGTCTCCGACGGTCACGACGGGCGCCGCCCGGCCGTATGAACGTCGAACAAGGGCGTTGCAACGGGCGATCAGTTCCCTCATGTCGAACGGCTTGACCATATAGTCGTCGCCGCCCGTTTCGAGACCTTGAATAATATCTTCGGCGGCATCGCGGGCTGTCAGAATAAGAACCGGTGTCATGACGTGGGCCGTTCTAAGATTTCGGAGAATCTCAAGACCACTGATCTCAGGAAGTCCCAAATCAAGGATGATGAGATCGTAGGGATTCGTCATCGCCATGTGCCGGCCGTCCTCGCCCTTGGTCGAGATGTCAACGGCCCATGAGGGCTCTTCGTCCAGCACTCGGGCGATGTTGCGAGCCAATCTGATTTCATCCTCGATGACAAGTACACGCATAGCCGTGCCCCGTGTACCCTCCTGCGCAAGCCGCCGGCTTGCTCCTTGATTTCGACTGCTTCATTGTAGCACACAGGTCTTCAGTGTAAAATGGCTTTCTTAGAGTTAAACGGGCCGTCGGCTGAGTCTTCAGGTTGTCTTAAGGAAGCAGTGGTTACCTTGGCATTAGGACGGCTTTCAAGGGGGGCGCGAGTCGAGGCGTGCTAAATCCCGACCGACGTCGGAACGATGCTAGAGTGGAAGGAACAGATGTCAATAGAACCGGGGCTTGGATCAGAACCGAACCATGACTGAACCACGCCGGTCCGACAAATCTTGCTCGACTGTCCACACATGCAGAGTGGGACGGCTTTGTGTTTACCTGCTGGTCTTTCTGGCGGGCTGCAACGTGCAATCCCCCTACGACCGCTTCTATGTCTCGGCAGGCATCAGGGAACGGACGGCCTATCAGTTAGGTCAGGCCGCAAAACCGGGCCAATTCAGCCTGCCCGAGGGAGTCTCCCTCGATGACGGCCTCACAGAAGACGAAGCGGTAGCGATCGCGCTCTGGAACAACGCCCGGCTCCAGGCCGACCTGACGGCGTTGGGTTTTGCCCGTGCGGACCTGATCGAAGCACACATGCTGCCTAACCCGGTATTTTCTCTTCTTTTCCCCGTAGGGCCCAAGCTGCTTGAAGCAGACCTCGAATGGCCTGTGGACGTCCTCTGGCAAAGACCCCACCGCATCGCCGCCGCCGAACTCGACGCCAAGAGTGTCGCCGAAAACCTCATAGCTGATGGCTTGGGTCTTGTCCGGGACGTTCAAACGACGTATTGGCAACTATGGTCAGCCCGACAGCGGGTCCGTCTCGCCGAAGAAAACAATCAACTCCAAGCTCAGATCGCCAACATCGTGCGGGGCCAACTGAGAGCTGGCGATATTAGCGCCTCGGAGGTGCAGGCGGCCTTCCTGCACTTGCTGAAGACCGCCGATGCGCTTAAACGCTCTTCAAACGAGGCTGAGCTATTGGAGCAACAACTCAACAGTTTACTCGGAGCGGCCTCGGAGAACGTGACGTTGGATCTCTCAGTCGATGAGGGCACGCCGGAATCAGTCGGACCGAAAGAGGAACTGCTCAAGACGGCTTTCGCCGCCCGGCCGGACCTACGGGCCGCTGAGCTTGCAATCGAGGCGGCCGGCAAACGCCTAGGCTGGGAGCGGTCCAAGGTCTACAATCTCATCGCTATCATCGATGCCAAGGATGAGGGTGAGGATTCCCTCACGGTCGGGCCAGGTCTTGCGGCGGAGATCCCGGTTTTTAATCAGAACAACGGCAATATCGCACGGGCCGCGGCGGAGCTTGAACAGGCTACGCGACAATACGAGGCGCTTCGCCAGAAGATTATTCTTCAAGTCCAACAAGCTCGTTCTCAGTACACCGCGGCCCGCGAGACTTTCGATCTATGGACCAGCGAGATTATTCCTTCTCTGCAAGAGAAGGTTGAACAGACCCGGAGATCGTACGAGGCCGGGGACGTGTTGCGTACTTCGGTCCTGGAAGCCAGGCGCGAGCTTGTCCAAGCGAAAATGCACCAGACGGATCTGGCAGCCGATCTGCATCGCAGTGCGGCGGAACTCAACTACTGCGTCGGGAAATCTGCACTATGAACAAATGGGGAACATTCATAGGGTTGATTCTGCTTCTGGCAGGTGCTCTGGGAGTCTACTATCTCTTTCAAGGGAATCAAGGTGAGACTTCCGAAGAGCCGACCGAAGAGACAACTACGGAAGTGAACGTGCACGTGGGCAAGATCTCTGGCGCGTCACTGAGAGGCTATGTTCTGGCGTATGGGAGAGTCGAGCTTGCGGTGGGAAGTAACGACAGCTCCCCAGCCCGGATTGACATTACGGCTCCGACGGCCGGAATCATCAGCGAAGTCAAATGTGCAGAAGGCCAGCAGGTTCATCAGGCCGATACGCTGTTTCGTCTCGATAGCCGGATTGCCGAGGTCGCTGTTAAGAACGCTCAGCAAGCGGTAGAGTTCGCACAGCAAAATCTAACGAGGCAGAAACAGTTGATCCAGAGCGAGGGGACGTCACGGAAGCTATTACAGCAAGCCGAGCATGAGCTGGCAATAGCCGAAGATCAGCGGGCGCGGGCGACGACAGAATTGTCCTTGCTCCAGGTTACGGCGCCGATCTCCGGTACAATTGTGCGGATTCTGGCCCGGCCGGGCCAGGCCGTTGATATGACGAGCACGCTGGCGGAATTAATCGACCCTAATCGCTTGATCGTCGAATCCCACGTTCCTAACGCCGACGTCTCGCTCCTCAAACCAGGCCAAAAAGCCGAAATTGAGACGGGCACCCCGGAGGGACAATCGAACACTGAAGTGTCTCAGGCCGTCGGGAAGCTGACTTTCATCGATCCTGTGGTTGCGCCCGGCAGCGATACCGTTTTGGTACGGGCATCGGCGCCGAGCGAAGCGGGCTTACGGCCCGGCCAGTTCGTCAAGGTGCGTTTTGTCTACATAGAAAAGAACGATTGCCTGGTTGTCCCCGAAGAGAGCCTCGTAACAACCACAGACGGGCGGACGGTGATCGCTATCGTCGAAGACGGCAAAGCCCTTCAGAAAGTCGTTGAGACGGGGTTGCGCGAAAAAGGGCTGGTGGAAATCCAGGGACAGGGTATCACCGAAGGATTGCAGGTCGTGACGGAGGGTGCTTACGGCCTGCCTGCTGAAACGAAGATCAGAATCGTCACCGAATGAGATGAGAGAGGATACGGGTTTGTCAGATACTGACGGAACTCTGCACGAGAATCATTTGGAAGCTCGCGGTTTGGCGTTGGGTCGATTCACGAGTCATCACGCCACGGCCATTGCTTTTGTCGTATTCGCGCTGTGTCTCGGCGGCATTTATTCTGCAGCGAGGATTTCCTCCTCGGTCTTTCCACAAACCAACTTCCCCCGGGTCGTGATTCTGGTCGACAACGGTGTCATGCCGGGTGATGAGATGATGGCGACCATCACCCGGCCCATCGAAGAGGCAATGAAAGACATCCCGGGCGTAGTGACGATCCGCGACGCCACGGGGCGAGGCTCCGCAGAAGTCAACGTCTTTTTCAACTGGCAGGTGGACATGATCCAGTCGGAACTATACGTCCTGAGCCGCCTGTCCCAGATTCGGAGCACCCTACCGGCGACGGCGACGACCAATGTCTTCCGCCTGACCTTTTCGGCGTTCCCGATATTGGGAGTTAGCCTGACCAGCGCGACGCGCGACATAACGCATCTCTGGGAGATTGCCCGCTACACGCTGAAACCGCAATTCCTTCGGATTCCCGGCGTCGGTCGCGTGGACCTTGTCGGTGGCCGCACGCCGGAGTATCACGTGATCGTCGATCCGCTGCGTTTGCAGGCCGCCGGGCTGAGCCTTTCGGATGTGACCGAGGCGCTAATCAAAAAGAACCTCGTCGCCCCGGCCGGCATGCACGAGGAAAACCATACGCTTTACCTCACTGTGGTCGATGGCCGGGTGCACGACATCAAAGACATCGAGGACTTCGTCGTCGCCGTGAACAAGGGCCACCCGGTTCAGATTAGAGACTTCGCCCGTGTCGAGCGTGGACCCGAGCCGGTTTTCAACGTCGTCACCGCCGATGGAAAAGAAGCCGTGCTGTTGAATATTCGCAGCCAGCCGGACGGAAGCACGCTCCAAATCGCCCGCACGTTGAAAGCCCAGTTGAAGAAGCTACGGACGGAGCTGCCCCCCGACCTCAAACTGGCCTTCTTCTACGACCAGTCGCTGATCGTGCGCGACTCCGTCAAGAGCGTGTGGGAAGCGATCATCTTCGGGTTGTTCCTATCCGTGATCGTGCTGTATCTGTTCCTCAAGGACTGGGGGATGACCTTCGTGGCGACACTGGTGATCCCGGCGACGGTGCTGATTACGCTGGTCGCGCTGAAAGCATTGGGATTGAGCTTCAATTTGATGACTCTGGGCGGCGTCGCGGCCGCCATCGGGATCATTATCGACGACGCCATCGTCGTTGTCGAGGCGATCTATGCAAAGATCGTCAGTGGAGTACCTCGTTTCCAGGCCGTGCGAGAGGCAGTCGCGGAAATTTTTAGGCCGATCCTCGCGTCGACTTTCACGCCGGTGGTCGTATTTATCCCGCTGGCTTTCCTGGACGGCATCGTGGGTGTCTTCTTTCGAGCCTTGGCGATCACGATGGTGGCCTCGCTGCTTCTTTCTCTGGTATTGGCGCTGACGTTTACGCCTTCGATGGCGGCATGGTTCATGGGCTCAATGATCCGAAAAGGAGCAAAACCGATAGATGCACAAGGCGGCTCTGTCTTGCGATGGTTTATTGGGATTTACGAGCGTATCCTCCGAATCGCGCTGAGATATCGCTGGATCACGATCGGCCTGTGCGTACTGATCTTTCTTGCCGGCGTGGCCATTTACGGCCGTCTCCAGAGCGAATTTCTGCCGCCCATGGACGAGGGAGGGTTTGTCATCGACTACGTCGCGCGGCCGGGAACAAGCCTGGCGGAGACGGACCGCCAGCTCAAACAGGCTGAGCAAATCCTGCGCACCATTCCTGAGCTTGAGAGTTACTCGCGGCGCACCGGCGCCCGATTGGCGCTGGCCATTGCCGAGCCTCACACGGGAGATTTTCTGGTCAAGCTCAAACCCGACCGCAAACGGACAACCGATGAGGTGATCTCCGAGCTTCGACAGAAGTTCAACGCGGCCGTGCCCGGTCTCCAATGGGAGTTTCCCGGAATCCTCTCCGACCTGATCGGCGATCTGATGTGGGCACCTGAACCTATTGAGGTGAAGCTGTATTCGACGGACACGGAGTTCCTCAAGACCAAGGCGCCGCAGATCGAAGAAGAAATCCAGAAGGTCAAAGGAGTCGTCGATACGTTCGACGGCTTGATGATTACGGGTCCGTCTTTGAATCTTCGGCTTCGCAGCCCGGATGCGCAGCGGTTCGGTCTGACGACGGACGACATGGCCGGGGCCGTTCAGACCGCCATGCTCGGTCAGACCGCCTCGTCCGTTTTACAGGGTGACCGGCTGATCGATATCCGGGTCCTCGTTGACCCCTGCGACGTGGACCGCATCGCGAGCCTGCAAAATCTGCCCCTGCGCAGCCCGGACGGCACACTCGTCAAGCTCTCGCAGGTGGTGGACGTGGTCGAAGAGCCGGGCCAGCTCGAGCTCCGCCGAGAGGATTTGCGACAGGACGTTGCTATCACAGGGCGGCTCGAAGGTCGCGACCTCGGCAGCGCGATGGCAGAAATCCGCCGACTGCTGAGCCAGGATCAATCCATACCTAAAGGGGCTATCGAATTTGGCGGCCTGTACCAGCAGCAGCAGGAGTCGTTCCGGCATCTGCTCGTCGTTCTTGCGATGGCTATCTTTCTGGTCTTCACGGTCCTGCTGATGGAATTTCGGTCTTTTCCCGGGCCGGTATCGATTGTGTTTGGCGCCGTCCTAGCGATGTTCGGAGCCGTCATGGCTCTGTATATAAGTGGTACGTCACTGAATGTCGTTTCGCTCCTGGGAGCGATCATCGGCGTGGGCATTGTCGCGAAGAACGGGATTCTCATGCTCGACTTTGCCGGACTGCTGCATACCTCAGGCATGAGTTTTGAGGAGGCCCTGGTTCGAGCGGGACGCCGCCGCCTGCGCCCCGTCTTGATGACCTCCGGAACAACGGCCCTGGGCATGTTGCCGCTGGCCTACGGAATCGGCTCGGGCGCCGACATGCTTAGACCATTGGCCATCGCCGTCATCGGAGCGGTCTGTATCTCCGTATTGCTTTCTCTGGTAGCCACGCCGACGCTGTATAGCATTCTCGCCCGCCGCGCCGCCCGGAGGAAGTTGACGATGGACGAAGGAAGCTGATTTTCGCCCGTCGTGGGAAACAGCTACTTCTCAAAAACCAGCTCGCCGAATTTCCGGAATTCGTGGAAGCTGGCTCCGACCCGGCTCCAGTCCCAGCTTGTGGTCACGCCGTCGTCGTAGTCCATGCGGTAGAAATTGGCTCGCCATCGCGTCCCCGGCTGCGGAGGAACGTTGTGCAAAGGTTTGAGCAGATCGTAGGGTACGAACACCTCCGCTTTCCAACCCGTTATGCTGGCCCCCGACCGCTTGGGGCCGCCCTGGATCGTGGTGGCCTTTTGCGTCTTCCGCGAGCCTTCATAATGCCAGGGCCGCCAGCCGAGAAACTGACCATCGAGATTCGGGATGAGAATGGGCAACTCGAAGCCTAAAGGTGAAATCTCGTACTCGAGGTAAATCGGATAGTGCTCGTCCGGCCAGAGAAAGAACTCAAACACGTCCTCGTTCCACAGATCGAGAAAGTCCTCGTTCATCGTGGCGGTGAGGGTGCGATCCCCAGCCTCCATGAGCACATAGAGTCCGGTCTTGGAATAGAGCACCTTGACGCGCGTCTTGTATGGATGTCCTTTGGCCGAACGCAAATTAAGCGGCTCCCACGCGGCCTTCTCCCAGGCGGAGGCGTCGCCCTTGCCGTTTACGGCAAAGTCCTCCGTTCTCGGGACGCGCAACACTTTCCGTGCCGCCTCTTCTCGGGCCGCCTTCTGTCCGAACACTCCGCGGGGCCAAACCCACAAAACGCAACCCACCGCCACGACCAGAATCAAACCCACCAGTAGCTGTGTCTTCATGATGATTTCTCCTTTTCGCTTCACGGTGACAATAATGGAGCCAATGGGATTCGAACCCACGACCTCTTGCATGCCATGCAAGCGCTCTCCCAACTGAGCTATGGCCCCGTGTTGGTAGGATTCTATCAAATGCCGGAAAGGCAAGCAAACAAATTTTTCAACTCCTTTTTTCGGCTTCAGCAGGAAGGACAGCCCATATGCCGGACAGCGCGCCCAACCTGGCGAAGGACGCCGGCCTTCGCAATAGGTCCTATGGGTCTATTGGACCTATTGCTTCGCCCGCCCTATCCTATTATATTGTGTCCCGAAGAACCACCGTCGGGGGCGGGCGTATCAAGGATTGCTCAAAAGATGAAAGCAGAGTCTTGAAGAAAAGGCAGAAAATATCAATAACGGGGCGGGTTCAGGGCGTCGGGTTTCGCCCGGCCGTCTACAGGATAGCCCGGTCTCTCGGCTTGAC
>JARRQQ010000054.1:0-12835 GCA_037381725.1 Sedimentisphaerales bacterium | reverse complement strand
GACTCTCGCCGTGAATCCGGGCGAACAACGCCACATCCTTGCATACACGTAATCTATTCTTAACCCAAGAGTTGCATAGGACTTCTGCGTGACGGGTCGTCAGTCACGAAAAAACCGAGATTTTCCCAAAAAGACCATTGACATTTCTGGACAGGTCACCGCCACAAAGATAGAAATGGGCAATATGACCGGCCATAAGGTCGTAAAAAAGTGGACTTAACTCGAATATGAGGACCAAGAATGAATCCTGCCCTCGCGCGCTCGCCATTAAGGGCGAGAAGAAGATAGGGTCGTATGATTCATTTGGTGATCTGCGAACACAGCGCATTCGGAGACAGGCGAAATGGAGTCGAAAAAGAAACTTGAAAACCAGGTTGCAGAACTTGTCGACAGACTACCCCCAATGCCCAAGAATATTGAGTCTCTTTTGCGTTCGGGAGAAGACGGTCAGCATGACGAAGAACTCATTGCACTGGTGGCGCAAGACCCGGGTCTTTGTGCTGATTTGCTCCACCTCGCCAACACTCTGGATAGCACACCCGGCACGAATATCGAGACTGTGGCCGAGGCAGTCAGAAGTATTGGATCTATGCCCCTGATACAGTTCGTCGGCGTGTGGTATGCAAGAAAAGTGATTCTCAAGGAGTTCTCTCTGCTGGAACATCTGGATGAGTATTTCCTGCATTCCCAGGAAATCTCCTTCGGCTGCCGGATACTCTCTGAAGTGTCTGGAGTGAAACCACATGGCCGTGAGGTGCTTTCAGTGGCTGGACTGATCCATGACATTGGGCGTCTGGTGATAATGCTGGCCACCGACAAGACAGCCGCGGACCTGATGGGCACACCCTGGGACAAGATGACGTCGATTGCTCACGATGAGCGGGATTTTCTTGGAATGGACCATTGTATCGTCGGAGAGCAAATTTGCAGGAAGTGGAATTTCTCTCCGTACATGCAGGAAGGCGTTCTCAGGCATCATTCCCCGTTGATTGGCGATGATTTCAGCTATCTTGGAGGAATGATATTCATGACTCATTTTGTGACCAACAGTGATTTCACCGGGGAGATGCTATGTCACATGCTGCCCGATGAACTCATCGGCAGGCTGGGCTTGGATTCACATGGTTTTGCGAATGCGAGAGAAGCTTACTTTTCTCAAAAGAATAAGATGAGTCAATAGGGCAATGGTCGACGAGCGTTTCACCGTTACTCTCGAAAGAGATTTGACATGCCTGCAATTCAACAAACGAATAAATATGGATCCGCATTGTAACGGCGACAATGATATCCCCCGCTGATCGTGTATCTCAGGGAAGCTCTCGCGTGTAAAATAAGTGCCCGCCACAACGGCAGTCAGAGGCACCAAAACCAGGCACGGCCATCATAAACATTTTACCGAGCCTCGCCGCTAATTGGCATTCAACCTCTCGCGGACCGGCAATGATAATCGCCCCGAGCACCTCGGCGTGCATCGAGAGGTAGTCGATATGCCAGTGCAGCGTCTTCTCTTTTCTACCGTGACGTTCAAGCCGTGCGGACAGATTCCGCTGCGCACTTCCGACATAGAAATAAATACCTTCGCTGAAATGCCGCCGCCCGAAGCGACCTATACGGATAGGCCGGTCCTTTGGCATACGTAACACTATGATGTAGACCCCGCTGTCCATGTGGCCCCCATATCCCACGATCACACCTACTCGAAAGCCAGCGTTAACGGGATCTCTTTGCCCGTAGCGGTCAATGGAGCCTCGCGACCCAGGATTTCCTTGCCTTCCTTGCGCACGGACCGGATGGGACGCTCGAAATGCTCCAGGTGCACAACAATCTTCTCAACCCTCTCTCGCTCAGGAGGGACTATCCTAATCCATCCGCTGTGCCCGTCTTCGGCTACACGGACCGACAAGCTCATCGGCCCGAAACTGGTCGGCATGTCCGTCAGACGGATCGTATCGCCGGCCCGGCTCCACCCGCGAGGCATGCCCTCCAGTAAGTGCAGCTCAGGTCCTCGCTCAAGAATCAGCATGTGCCGCACCATCCTTATGAACTCCGCACTGGCCCAGTTATGCGGCATATCCCCGGTGTATTTCTCAGGTTCACCGCGAGGATGCTGCTCTTCCCGCCAGCACAATAGCGGGCAGGCATGATTTCCAAACGCATAGAACGTCGCCGCGGTTTTGCGACCGTGCCCCAGCCACAAATGTGCATGGCCGTAGAAGGAACCGGCATAATTCCATATCCCCACCGCGTCCCAGCCCGTCCCGAATATCAAACCCTCGCGCTGATTGGCGTCCAGCATCGCCAACGTGCCCTGCATCAGCGCATCATTCGGCTCAAAGAGACGCCCCGGATAGATCGATTGTAGGAATGCCCATGCACCGCGTTGCGGCAGTTGCGGCTGTTCTCCCTTCATCGTCACCGGCACATATTCGTTGCCGTGTTCGTCACGCAATTTGTCACGGTTTCGAGCCTTCTCGAAAAAGCCCCAGTAGTCTGCGAACTCGGCTCCCCATGCAGAGACAACAGGCTTCTTCAATCCCTCGGCCATCTCAATGGCGGCCTTCAACCCCGCCAATGTCCAATACACATTCGTATATTCCCTGTGCCTTCCTCCCAGCCCGCCATCGCCAAAGCCGATCGGCATCAGGCCGTAGTTTGCCTGCGAAGGATCCGTCATGGTCATCCGCCGGTACTCGATGATCTTATTCACATTGAATTGTACCGTCGGCCACATCTTCTCCAGCCAAGGGGTATCACCGGTCAACTGCCAGTGGCGCAGGATCATCCAGAGCCGCAAGCCGCATTTCTTCGAGAATTCCACTCCGCCGGGTCCTTCGTCCTTTTCCACCTGCAGCTCCAGACCCGCTCGGGCCTCTTGTCCACGACCGAGGTAGGTAACCGCTTCCGTTATGAAAGCCCCATCCGCCGCCCATGTCCCTCGGTAACAGGTCGGACCTACCTGGAAAGCCGGTTGACCGTCGCGAAGCTCCCGGGCCTGATAAATGTTGCGAATGCAGGAATCCAGTAGGCCTTGGACCGCGGGGTCGGGCACCTGAATCCGGTCAAAGGGCAGATTTACCTCCTCTTTCCAGTAATAGACCGCCCTATCCAGCTCCTGCTGGGCCCTCTCGACTGAAACAGGTGTATCGGCCTGTTCACCTCTGTAGAATCCTACGAGCACCTGCTCCTTCTGGCCGGGATCGAGGTTCTTTTCTGGAAAGTACAGCCGCAGTGGGTGCTCGATCCGTGAATTCACGTCATAAATTGCCAAGGCCCGGCTGTCGGCTCGTCCCAAGAGTATTTGTTGATTCGAAGGTGCAGTTTGCGCATCGAATACCCACAGGGCGGTGAGAATGGTATTGTCGTCGCCCGCCCCGGCGACGGGGTAGACACCCATCTTAAGAAGCCCATCTCCATCCTCATCCTTCGCATCAAACGTCAGCACGACGGGTCGGTGTCGCCCGTACTCGGCGATGAGGTCCACCCGCCGAACGGACCGTCCTTCGACGCGCAGGTCCAGCGGGCGTTTGCCTGCCTCTTCATGCCAGCTCTCGATGAGTCCGAACGCAACGCGGTATGTCTTTCCGGCCTCAGCGCGAAATGTGAACGTCAGTGGGCGGCCGTAACCTACGAGACTATCACGGAATCGCTCATCGCACAGTGCGTTCGGTTTGCCCCAGCCCCGGCTCACCACAGGCAAGCGCTCCGGCATGATTTGCCTGGCCGGCTCACCTTCTTGTGACACCTCCGGAGAGTATAACTCACATTTAGGTGATACCACGCAAAAAGTCCGGTCGTGAGCTACACGAAACACACGCTCCATGTCCCGGTCCACCTGCAGCGGCTGGTCGGAAACGATCTTCAGGACAATCCGCCCGCGCTGCGGCTTGCTCCCCCGGTTCTCCATCTCCAGCCACAAATAGTCCGTTCGCTTTTTGCTCCATCGTTCGACCTCTCGCTCCTTTGGCGCCGCGGCCCAGACTCGCTGGCGAAGCAGCAACCCGCCGTGGTGTTGGGTGGTAATCACTACAGGGATCCTCGGGTCCAGAAGTCGTTGCGTGATATCGCCCTGGTTCCCTTCGGTCTCCACATCTGCTACGATTCGGACTTTGAAGTCGTAGAACCGTCCCCCGCCATAATCGTAGTACAACCCACCGTCGGAGCCTACAATGCTCTTGTGAGGGTCATCGGGCAAGCCGATGCATGTTTGCCAGCGTTTCGGGCTGTACCGGAAATCCAGTGTCTGCTCTTCCAGGTCTGTAGTTGGACCTTTGAGTTCGAAGGTTTTTGCCTCAAGAGTGGTCTCGGGCATCCCAGCGCCAAGAGTCTGGGCCGGGCATGACAACCCTGCTGAAATCAGAGCGACAATTGAAACAAGATACCTTGCGAACATACGCAGACCCTCAAGGAAGATTCTGATTGCTGTAATGCTCCTAACCTTTCCTCCATCCGAACAGGCTCTTTCGGCCCAGTGGGTACAAGAATGGATCACGCATTACTTTTACTTGAGCCAGGCGTCGTCTCTTGTGATTTTGCGGCAATAATCTTTTTTATCGCTTCGTTGGTGATGTAGGCGCCTTGCAGCCTTATCCCGTCAGGAAAGGCCGGGCAAATACAGATGAGATCCCCCCTGCCTGTAAGGTTTTCGGCGCCCCCAATATCAAGGATGATTCGCGAATCCACCTGGGAAGCAACGCTCAGGGCAATTCGGCCGGGAATATTGGTTTTCAAGACGCCTTTGATAACGTCCGCCGACGGTCGTTGGGTCGCCAAGACCAGATGAATGCCACTGGCGCGAGCCTTTTGAGCGAGACGGATGGCAGGGCCCTCGAAACCTTCGCCATTCTGCATCAGCAGATCGGCAAATTCGTCCACGACGACGACCACGTATGGCCGCCGGAGTCGCGGCTCCACCGCCGCGTTGTATTCCCGGATATTGGAGGCGCCGGCACGCTGCAGCAATCCATAACGGTCCTCCATTTCCAGGGCCAGCGCCTCAAAAACAGGAGGAACGTCTTCAAAGTCGTTGATGATATTACATGCGCAATAGAGTGACGAGGAGAATACGCCGAATTCCACCCTCTTGGGATCAATAAGAACCAAGCGAACGTCATCGGGAGTAAGGTGATACATGATAGAGGCAATAAGCGTTTTGAGAAAGATGCTTTTCCCGGAACCGGTGGTGCCGGCAATCAGCAGGTGCGGCAACTCCGCTAAGTCAATGCTGAACGGCGAAAACGAGGCATCCACGCCAACGGCGATGGGAATCTCCATGGTGTCATCGGCCGTGTCTTCCAGCAAGAATCCGTAAGGGACAACCTGCCGCTCCCCAAGGGGCACTTCGACAGTCAAAGACGCGCCGGCCTGTCTGCGGATATTGACCTTCTGCTTTATGCGGAGTGAAATATCCTCGACACAGCTTCTTATCTGAGCGGCCTTCACCGCTTTGCCCGGAATGAGTTCATACTGCTCAAAGGAAGGTCCCCGCTTGATCTCACCTATATCGACATCTACGTTGAACGACGCAAACGCATCGATAAGCTCCTGCCCCCTGGTGCCTGCGGGCAATGACGTGTTGAAGCTGACGTCTTCTTCAAAAAGACCCGTGGGGATCTTCACGAAATCGCGATTGTACCGTTCCAGCTTGAGCTGGGCCGGCTTCCACTCCCCAGACGATTCCGGTATTGTCTCTCTGACGGCGTGAGACGACACTTCGGTACCGCCCGACGCCTTCTTCGACACCGCCTCAGGACGATATGCCATCTTTGCTGTTGGGGATTCCGGGCTCCGGGAGACAGCAGGGGAAGGCCTCGTTCTTTTCCAGCCGGCCCGTATCCACTTCAGAGAATGGGCAAGAACCGGCCGAGGTGGTAGGAGAAAAATCCCGCAAAGCAGGATAACAGTGGTGAGCAAGACTAAACCCGCGCCGCCTACGAAGCCGGCCGCCGTCGAGCGCAGGAAATGCCCAAGAGGGACGGCGTGTCTCAACTCGGACCCGGGCACCGCGGCCGGCGCCGCGGAGAGCAAGGCGTCTGCAATCACCAATGCCGGGACGAACAAACAAGTCAGGCCCGCAAGAATCTTCAGTTTCCTGCGGGCCGCGAGCAGAGCTATCCCGAATCCCAGACAGTATCCTCCGGCCAGTAATGACGCCCTGCCGAACGCGACGGTTAGGAGCCTTTCGTCCATGAACCGTCCCAACGCTCCCATGCTCGCAGGCGCGAGTGAGACAATGACAAGGGTAAGACCAATCGCGGACAACACAATACCATAGACAATGACGGCCTTGCTCTTGCCCGCGGTTTTCCTGACGGATCCGCGCCCAGAGGTCTTCTTCTTACGCGCCATAGACTCGATTATAGGATGAATCCACTTCGTTGACAATAGAGGTCTTGATTAACGATGGCAGATGATGCGAGCCTTGCCACCGTCTCCAGAACCACCACAGTCAGCCCCACGCCGAGCCATGCCTAACCGCCACGACTAGCGAGCCTTTCAGCAACTCGGTTTTTTTCACAAGGATACCGTCTTTTCAGTCAACGGCCAGTCATTCTGATTGAGCGTGGAGGGAGCAACGGCGGCAATGTGTCTCGTTTGTTCGTCTCATTCGTAACAGGTGTTCTCGTGACGTTCTCACGATGATGATGTTAATTCCACGCAACAATCAAAAGTGGATATTAACTCATTGCAGGATAGGACATTAGATGAGTGGGCGATACTGGACTTGAACCAGTGACCTCCTGCGTGTCGAGCAGGCGCTCTAGCCGTCTGAGCTAATCGCCCCGATGCCCATCCCGCCGACAGCAGCGCACCCAGCGGTTGGGACGTTCGGCCCGCATTATGACCGGGAGAAATGAAAAAGCAAGGAATTTATTGCCGATTTTCGGCCACTCATCCTTTTCAGCTCAGATTTTTTCTGACCACGGCCGCCGCTGAAACCGTCCGCTGCCTCGACCCGCTGGAGACGGTGATGGAAATCTGAACGCTCTTGACCTCTAAACTAGATTCTACGAGGACCGCATTTTTGGTACAGGTCATCGCCACTACGTTCTCACATAGCACATAATCAGCGTCGGACAGGTCATAATTTGTAATCAGATAGAGTTTGCCGTCGCCGCTGTTAAATCGATACGTAATGTCCTCGTTGTTGGCGGTCATCAGAGTACATTCATTCCCCGGCGCGTAAGGATCGACGCCATTGGCGGTCCGCAATTGACTGGTCATTCGAAACAACGCCTGGCGGGCGTTGTTAATCGTTTTGAAGATATCCTCATTTTCCCGGTAGTTCACGGCTGAAGCATTGAACGCCGCAGCCACCGCCGCCAGCAGCATCGCCGAGATCGCCAGAGCAAGGAGCACTTCCACCAGGGTGAAAGCGAAACAGGCTCGTCGCTCGCCGAGTCCTGAGAGCCTCATTTTGTGTTTTGGATTTCGGATTTTAGTCATTTGAACTTATTTCGGATTTCGAATTTAGTGCTTCGTGCTTCCACAATCCGTCTCAGTATCGGGCCCGGAGCCAACTCGCGGAGGTGATCAGTTGCGCGTTCTGATATAC
Organism: Sedimentisphaerales bacterium; assembly: GCA_037381725.1. Lineage (GTDB taxonomy): Bacteria > Planctomycetota > Phycisphaerae > Sedimentisphaerales > Anaerobacaceae > JAFGTG01. The sequence continues at coordinate 5,283 of JARRQQ010000054.1, read as the reverse complement.
GTTGACAGTCACCCGAATGAAATCGCTTGTCCCGTCAGGAACGACCTGCTCGAAATTCGAGGGGCTGACGTTTTCAACCGTCACATGCTGAGAAAAGCTGGGATACTCAGTCAGCGCCTGTCTGTCGGCGTCGATGGGCGGCGAGAAGGTCCGGCCGTCGAAGTCGTCCAGGTCGTCGTAGCCCGCCAAGGTCTCGCCGGTCTCCGGGCCGAACGTAGCCAAGCCGGTATTGGGATCGACCACGGGCAGTAAAGTGGTCAGTTCCCGGATTTCCTCCATGAGGAACTCCGCCGTGGACAGATCAGCCCCTGCGGCGTTGGCCTTCGTGAAGACCTGATTGGCCCCCATCAGTGCGGCCACCGCCAACCCCACCAGCAGTACGGCTATAAGTACTTCAACAAACGTGAAACCACAACTGTGTTTTCTGCCTTGCATGATTACTTACCCGTCACAACGCTGGACATCTTGAAGATCGGCAGAATGATACTCATCTCAATGAAGCCGACCAGGACACCCATCAGGACAATCATAATAGGCTCAATCATCGACGTGACGGTCTTGATGACGGTCTTCAATTCCCGGGCATGAAAGTTAGATACGTCTCTCAAGACGTCGCCCATCGTGCCGGAGTCTTCGCCGCTTCGTATCATCTGTACGACGCCGGACGGCATGAGATTGTACTGGGCCAGGCTGGAGGCGATCTTCTTGCCCTGCCGGACCTCTTCGTGGACGCCGAGCCACATACGCTTGAACAGGGTGTTACCGGCAATTTGAGCCGTGATGGAAATCGTGTTCAGGATGGGCACGCCGGCTCGAACCAGCACGCTCATCGTATGCAAGCTTCGCGTGATGTACAGATTCCGGCAGAGCGTCCTTAATAGCGGCAGGGACAGCTTGGCCCCGTCCCACCACCGCCGGCCCTCCTTGGTGTGAATGAAGTACCAAAACGCGCAGCACGCCACACCGATGGCCGGAAGGATGAAGAACCAGTAGCCGCGAAAAAACGCGCTGCTGGCCATTAACACCTTCGTGGGTGTGGGCAACAGATGCTCTTTGCCCCTGAAGATCGCCGTAAACCGCGGCAAAACGAAGCAGAGCAGGAAAACGGTCACGGTAACCGCCATGAAGGCGATGATAATCGGGTAGACCATCGCCCCCCTGACCTGAGAGCGTGTCTCCGCCTCGGAGTCCAGATACTCGGCCAGCTTCTGGAGCATGTCGCTGAGCGAGCCGCTGAGCTCAGCCGCTGCGACCATGTTGATGTACAGCTCACTGAACACGTTCGTGTGCTCGGCAAGCGCCTGCGAAAAGCTCTGGCCCGCTTCGATCCGGTTCTTCAAATCCATGATAACCAGCTTGAATTTCCGGTTGTCCACCTGCTCGCCAATGGACTCGAGCGAATCCTGAAGGCTGATGCCCGCCCGGATCATCACGGTAAGCTGATTCGTGAAATTGAGAATGTCTTTTCTGCTCGGCCCGAATTCCACCCTGAACTGGCTCATCTTTTGCATCGAGACGCCTCGGCCTTTTCCGCCCGAAGAGTCCGCATCAGACCTGGATTCCCAGCTTCGAGCCTGCTCCTCCCACGGCGCACGATCGGGATGGCGATTCTCAGCAACGGCGGTCGTGCCCGTGCCGTTTTGTGAAGATTTTTCAAACATAACTCTCTGCCCTCCCGCCTGTCTTGCCCGCTCGCCGGCGGGATTCCTGCGAATGCGCTCGCGGGGCCCGTTGAGCGCCGGCTCAGCGGACCGCGGCGGCTTTCTTGTCGTCACGCGACCGGGTGGCGCCGAGCTCGTCGACCGGAACGAGCGTCTTCTCCATCTTCGCCGGATTGCTCGAACGCATAACCGCTTCTTCCCGATCGATGTAACCCTTGAAATACATGTCGGAAATGCTGTTGTCCAGATTTTGCATTCCCAGCCTGCGCGAAGTTTCGATGATATTCGGAATCTCGTAAATCCTGTTTTCGCGGATGCAGTTTCGCACCGCCGAGGTGCACAGCAGGATTTCCGTACACGGAACCATCCCCGGCTCGTCGACCCGCCTGAACAGCGTCTGGCTGATCACTGCTTGAAGCGTGTTGGCCAGCATCGTTCGGATCTGGTTCTGCTGGGCGGCGGGATAGATGTCGATGATACGTTCAATCGTCTGGGACGAGTTGATCGTGTGCAGCGTGCTGAAGACTAAGTGGCCGGTCTCGGCGGCGGTAATCGTCGAGCCGGTCGTCTCCAGGTCTCGCATTTCGCCGACCATGATAATGTCGGGATCCTGCCGGAGCACATGTTTGAGACCCGATGCGAACTTCGTGCAGTCCGAGCCTATTTCGCGCTGCTCGATCATACTATTGCTATTTTCGATCATGTACTCGATCGGGTCTTCGAGCGTGATGATGCGCTTGCGGTACTTGGTGTTGATGAGTTCGATCATCGCCGCCAGTGTTGTACTTTTGCCGGAGCCGGTGTGGCCCGTCACGAGCACCAGACCGCGCGGCAGGTCCGTCAGCTCCTTGACGATGGGCGGCAGGTGCAGGTCCTCCAATTGAGGAATGTGATTCGGGATCACCCTGAAGGAGATGCCGATCGTGTCCCTCTGGTAGTGCGCATTGACACGAAACCGGTGACCGTCGTCGAGGTTCGTCGAGAAGTCCAGGTCCTTTCTCTCCTCGAATTTCTTGAACCGGTCCGGCCCAATCATAGCAAGCACCATCTCCTTGGCGTCCTCGTTGCTGACCGGCGGAAAGTCCAGGTCGATCAGCTCCGTATTTCGCCGCAGGATCGGCGGCATACCGACGTTGATATGCAAATCGCTCGCCCCGTACTCTATCACGTTGGTCAGCACGTCTTTGACATCTAGCATCGCTCGCTTCCTTCCTTCATTGTCTCGTTTGAATGACGTTTCGAAGGGCCGCCGTCAGGCTCAGTGCGGCAGCTTCAAATCGATCGTGACACACTCCGATTCGGTGCCGGCCGGTCTGTTGTCCTCCTCCGGCGCCCACTCTACCTTCACGAAGTCATCTCCGATCTGTCGCACCTTGAATCCCTGGATCGAGTCGCCCTCGCGCAGAATCTGGTCTCCAATCATACAGCACCTGCCTTGGTCGGACTGCACGATGCTCTTAAGCTGCAGCGCCTCGGCTTTCTTCCGCACTTCCTCTCGCCAGAGCGCCGCCACGTCCATCTTCGGCGCTTCCATCTTGGGCCCTTCCTTCTCCTCGTCCATGAACAGCTCGAGCGAGAACGGATTCTTCGCTAACTCGCTGACCTGGACCTGCAGCACGTTCGAGAACTCGTAGAACTTCTTGACGATCTCGTCCATCCCGTTGAACATCTCGGACTTGAACCCGGTCAGCCGGGCCAGCGCCGACTCGAGCCGCGTCTCCTCGTTCTTGTTCGTCACCGCCAGCGCTCAGCGCCGTTGGCCGACCCCATGGCGGTATCGCCCTTGCCGGACGAGCTTTGCACGCCGCTTTGCTCACGTAAGAATGACAACATAGCTAAGCTCCGTTCATTTCTATAGCGTTCTGTCTCGTATTAACCTCGGTTACACTTCTTAGCCGTTCATATTCTGGAAGAAAATACTCACGATGAAATCGGCGGAGATCTCCCCCTCACTGCCTTTGTGCTTTTCGAGAGAAAGCTCGCGAATCTTCATGATCCGCGGAAGCTTCTCGAGCTCCAGGAGGAAACAGTAGAACGAGCCGAAGTTCCCTTCGAGTGTCATCTTCAGCGGCTGCTCGATGTAGCCGCTGTTGTCTTTCTTGTCGAGCGTGCGGATGGTCTTGGGCTTGAGGCCCTGATGTTGGGCGATGACGGTGACCTGCTCAAGCACCTCGTGAATCTGGCTCTTCGGAGGCAGCTTGCTCTCGAAGAATTCCATCGCATCCTGCAGTTGCTCGAGCTGCTTGGATTGGCTCTCAGCCGCCGAGGAGACCTCCTGCAGCTTGGCCAGTTGACCCCGCTTCGCATCCACTCGCTGCTTCGCCTCGGCGAGGTTTGCGTTCGCCGGCTTGATCATGTACCGATAGCCCGCGAAGGCGACCCCCACCAACAAAAGGAAGAACACCGCTTTTCGAAAGTTGCCCGTCATCTTTCCGCCCTCGTCTTAGTAATGAACCCATGCGTGCCGAAGCCTCGCGTGCCCACGGACCATACGGATTCTAAAAATGCCCCAAACTGTTCTCGGCCTTCTGCCGGATTTGCTCGACGTCGTCTTTGGTCAGGTGCACGTCCTTCTTGAGCATGGCCGTCAACTTGAACTGCCTGAACGTGCCTCTCTCCAACTTGCTTTCTTTGGACTCCACCAGCGCCACGGCGTCCATCAGCGGCGATCTTCCCAGCCGCTCCATATACGCGGCGACCTGAAGATCGCTCGGCGCGATGCCCCCTATTTTAATATGCGTCTCCAGCAGCTTCTCCGGGTTCGTCGACCCGTCGTCTTGAGCGTCCGAACCCTGCTTCGCCTTTTGCGCATCGTACTTACTGGTTCGCGCCGCCGCCCGGGAGCCCGGCTTCGGCGCCTTCTGGATCACGCTCAGATGGGAAAGCGAAACACCCTCGGGCAGGTTGTTCGTCAGCGAAGCCAACACGATGCTTCGAGGCACCGGCTCGATCAGTTCCGCCGTCGTCAGCGCCGTCTTCATCATCTCACGCCGCTTCGTCTGAAGCTCCTCGAACTGTTCGATCGCCTCCTGCTTCTGCGCCAACTTTTGGTTGACGTCCTTTTCGCTCGCAACGCACGTGCGCTGGCGAATCATGATCGCCGCGTACGAGCCGCCCAGCGCCACCATCATCACCGCCAGCAGCACAATATACATAAAGTTCGTCCGACGGCATTCGTTGCCCTGCGCGTAATCATCCGGCACGAAGTTCACATTCACCATTCCGGGTTCACCTCCCTATCTAAAAAAAGTACCCGACCCCTTTCTGGGATCAGGATAAGCTCAGTCCGAAGGCCACGCTCCAGTTGACGCTGGAGTCCCTTCGCTCGATCCCATCTCTTCTATCGCGCACGTCGCCGTCATCTCGGTCCAGCCGGCACGACTTGCCCAACTCGACCGCCGTCAGGCAATCGCCCATCTGAGCGGGCATCTCCAACTGCTTGGCAATCGTCGCACAGACTTCCTTGGCAACGTTCCGGCCGGACAGAAAGATCAGCCGCTCGATCCTCGCGTTGCGGTACATCAGCCCGAACTGACGCTTGCAGGCCGTCATTTCCATCACCAGCCGCGTCACCGCCTGCTCATCGTCGAACCGGTTGATCCCAATCGGCAACGCACGCGCC
>JARRQQ010000053.1:0-11116 GCA_037381725.1 Sedimentisphaerales bacterium | reverse complement strand
CCGTTGGAGCAGCCCTAATGCCGTCGCCTGCACCGCGTCTTCAGCGCAAACGCCCATCAAGACAAACTCTTCCACCTGCACCTCGCTCAATAACCTGTCTATCCGAGGCTCCTCGAAAGGATCGGTGCAACGCTTGTGGAGAACCACTTGGCGGCACGAGCGCCACAATTCAGCGGGCAATGCGTTCAGATCATCGGCCGGGAAGCTGGCCCGGTTGGTCAACAAAGTGTAGGGGATCTTTCTCTGACCGGCGGTGCCGTCGATGCAATAGGGTATCACGCTGGCGCCGTTGTTGTTGGGGTGGACCTCAGCGGTCGAAATGACGCGGACGTGCCTGCGCCGGCTCCATGCCATTATCCTTCGGATATTGATCAGGACTTCCGAGTGATTCCGGACACACGCTCTGCCCTCGGCCAGAAGGAAATCTCTTTGAGTGTCGATGTCCAGAAGAAGGTATCTACGGTGCTTTTTGAGTCGCTGGAGAATCATTTGTCGCGTCTCTCATCACCCTATCGGCCCCCCGGGTGTTCACAAGCGACCCCCTTTTCCGCATCCTCATCAGAATAGTACCACCTTATGTGTAGAACGTCACGCTTTTTCTTCTCCGTTCAGCGAGAATTCCGGTCAATCCATCCCTTTTGGATAGACAAAAGATGAGAAAGCCATCGAAGGAACGTCTGAAAGAATGCTCGGTCTTGAGCGCCAGCCCTCTGAAAACAGTGTTGGTATCCTGAATTTGCTTGAGATTTGCACATTATTGGTCTATGCTGGCCCGCGTTGATCCTAAAGGGCACGGCTATGAAACGAACGTCAAAGCCTCCAGACTGGGGGAGAGCTCCGGAAGAGGAGCTTCTCCAGATGCGCATCCGGGACCTGAAGCTGCAAATCCCGGGCTCCCCCGTCGAACCGCTCATCCAACGTCTGTACGACGAGCTTGACAGCAAAGGTATAAGTTTTCATCCGCCGTGCTATTTTACCGACGAATGGCTTTGCCCAGACAAGACGCCCATCATCGGCATTCCCTTCTACCTGGCTCATCGGCGTCTGAAGCAGTTGGAAAAGAGAATGATGTTCGAGGTCGAAGGAGGTACCGACCGTTCGTGCATGAAACTCTTGCGCCACGAGTGCGGCCACGCCCTCAACTACGCCTATGCCTTATACAAAAGGACCCGATGGAGGCAGTTATTCGGGCACTTCTCCGCGCCGTACTCCAATTCCTATGACGCCCAACCTTATTCAAGACGTTTCGTGATTCACCTCGAAGACAATTACGCCCAGTCGCATCCCGACGAGGACTTCGCGGAGACGTTCGCGGTGTGGCTCGCCCCGAACAGTTCGTGGGAAACGAAGTACCGGGGCTGGCCCGTCATCAGGAAATTGCGGTACATCGACGGCGTGGCGAAGAAAATCGGCGGCCGGGCGCCCTCGTACACGGCGCAGGGCACACCGCCCTGGTCGGCGGCTCGAATGACCTCCACACTGGCCGCTCATTACGAGCGCAAACGCCGGGTCCTCGGAAGTGAGTTCAAGGGATTCTACGACGACAGTCTCAAAGAGTTGTTCACGACAAAGCCTCGAGGTCCCTCGGCAATCAGGGCATTGCAGCTTCTGCGCCTGCACCAACGATGCATTATTGACAACGTGACCCGATGGACGGGCCATCGCAAGTATGATATTCACCAGTTGGTCAACAGGCTCATCGTCCGATGTGACGCCCTCGGATTGCACGCCGATACGAGTGTGACCGACGCTCTGACCGCCTTTACCGCCTTAGTCACGGCCATAGCAAGCAATACCTTTAGAGTCACCGAGAAACGCCGGCCTTAATGACGTCGCCATTGAACATTACAGTTTTGGTCGACGGCTCAGCCGTCCCGGAGAATGACCCCGACTTCACGGGCTACCCGGATATACCTACCACGGAACACCACGTGATCCAAACGCTCCGTGAATTGCAGCATGAGGTGTCGATCCTTCCAGTGGGATTGGACATCGCCGAGATCGTCAGTGCACTGACCGAGCACAAGCCCGATCTGGTCTTCAATTTGACCGAACAGTTCGGTGGAGACCGGCGATTCGATAAGAACATTGCTGCCCTCTTGGAGATGCTGGAGATTCCTTTCACGGGCAGCGGCGCGATGGGACTGATGTTGTGCCGGGACAAAGGGCTATGCAAGCAGCTTTTGAGCCTGCACAAAATACGCGTTCCGGGATTTGCCTATTTTCCCGTGAGCCGGGCGGTTCGCGTGCCCAAGACAGTGAATTACCCCGTGGTCGTCAAGCCGGCCTTTGAAGACAGCTCCGAGGGTATCTCCAATGCCTCGCGGGCCGCCAATGAGCAGGCGCTTCGGGAGCGCGTCCAGTTTGTCCGCGAAAGATGGCAACAGGCGGTGATCGCCGAGGAGTATATCGAAGGCCGCGAGTTATACGTGAGCGTGCTCGGCAACAAAAAACTGGTCGTGCTGCCAATTCGGGAGTGCTTGTTCAATTCCGACCAGGCCAAAGGCCCTCAGATGGCGACTTATCGAGTGAAATTCAACGCCGAATACCGCAAGAAATGGAACATCACATTCGGGTTTGCCGATCTCGACCCGGCTATCGTCAGGAACCTGGGACGCGTCTGCAAGAGGGTGTATCGCGTCCTTCAGATTCGGGACTACGGGCGCATCGACCTTCGGCTGACCCCCGACGACAAGCTCGTCATTCTCGAAGCCAATCCCAATCCAGATATCGCGTACGGAGAGGAGTTCGCCGAGTCGGCACACAAAGCCGGCATCTCCTACGAGCAACTGATCTCACGCATCCTCCGCGTCGCCCTGCGCCGATACGAGTGAGTATTGACTATCGAGGATTGAAACGACGCTTGTGCAGATAGTCAATTAGAAACCTTGCTTACTTTGCAGGCGATGTCGCTCTGAAACGATGGGACTGAAATTTGCAGAGAACCTTCAGCCAAAGAGACCTTATCAGTCCGGATGATCTTACCTTCGTACGTACCCCACCATTCAACACGATAGTCGCCCAAGTCAAGTCCCTGGATTGTGACGATGGCTCCCTCGATCTGGGCTGGCTGCTTCTCGTCCACGACCTGGTTCCACCAGGTTGCCTGGGTGTCGGCGATCCAGAGGTACGCGCGATCTTTGCCCGTGTATCCAAGCCACCGATAGCTTCCGTCGGCAGCGCTGTCGTGCATTGCGTGAAGACCCGATAGTGAAACATCCGCGAAGAACGCCGCCAACGGACGGTAGTGACCGTAAGCGTTCTGCCTATCAAGCTGGTCCCACCACCAGAACATGGCCGTACCCGATACGCCCGCGAATGCCGACGCCCAGAGTGAATTGTGAAAGTGGACACTCTCCTTGTCCTGCTTCATGTAGTCGCTGAGGCCCCATTTGGGCGTGGCCAGCCCGAATTCACCAATCAGGGCCGGCTTGTCCGGAGCGTGAGTTCTCAGGAATTTCGCCTGGTCGAGCACAACCGCGACCTCGTCCTTGAATTCCTCCTTTGTCTCGGGACGCATGTAGTGGTGTAACTGGGCGATGTCCAGCGAGCCAAGCCGGCAGTCCCTCGCCGAGGGTGCCCACGTGCTGGTCGTGCGGAGATGATGGTAGACGTCTATCCTTTCGAGGTACTCGCCGAGCTCGGCATAGAAACGGTCGGTGGGCAGGCTCGGATTCATCTCGTTGAAATATTCCCAGGCAGCCACGTGCGTCGAATAGCCCCATCGCCCCACGGCGTAACGCATGAATTTTTCCGCATCGCGAATCGCCCGGTCGTATTCGACGCTCTTGTCATCGGAGAGCGACGCCATGTACAAATCTCTGGTGAGCACGCACAGCATCAAGTAGATCCCGTTGCTCCGGGCCGCCTCGACAATCTCGTCTAACATAAAACAATCTAGTTGATTGTAGAAGCCCCGCACGGGGCGGTTGACGTCCGCTTCCCAGAGCAGTTCCGGCCCGTCGGGGACTTCTTTGAGGGATAGCTCGCCCAACCAGACCGTGCCCGAGCCCACCAGACTCAAGGTCGTTCTACCAAACCGGAACTCGTTCTCCGCTGTAACAAATTCTTGGCTGAATCGCCTCCATTCACTTTGCCCGGCCGCCCCGCAGGGAAGCTCCCAACTATTGCGGCCCAGATTTACTCGCAGCGCGGTTGGTCCCTTCGCCATGAATCGGCCACTCAGCGCGTAACGCGTCCCGGGTCTCAGCGCTACGGGGTGCGAGGGTGAGACCGTGACGAAGCCCTTGCCGTTGCCGCCGATCCTCACACAGCGGCGAAGCGGTTCATCGCCGTTCGATGAGCTTGCAGCGGGACATGGTTCAATGGGAGCGTTGCGTTGCCACGACCGATCCCACGCGCTCTTTCTCGCCTCAATCGCCATGGCCCAATCCTTGCAGCACGTCCAGATGCGAAGGAAATTCGCACCGTTGGCGCCGAGCTTGCCGAATATCTCTTCGGCCTTCGTGAGGTTGACGTACTGACCCTCTCCGATGAAAGCAAGGTTCTGGCCGATGGGAAAGAATCTGCCGCCAGTCGTGAACTCCAGGTAGCGCGGGTCTTCCCGGCTGGCCCGGAGAAAGCCTTTGTTCGATGACGGGACGCAATCGAACCGAACGCTGTCCGATTGAACTGCGCCGGCTCGATCCCTCAAGGTAGCTGTGGCGAGGTAGGTGCCCGTTTGCATCGGAGCGAACCGCGCTTTCCAGGTGCCCATGCCGACGGGGTAGTACCAATTCGCCCCGTTGCGGCTCTGACCCAGTCTGCGCCGCTCATACGGCTGGCAATAGAAAGCCGGCAACGTAATCTGCCGGCCGTCGGGCGACTTCAGTGATACTATTACGTCAACCACATCCGGATCGAAGGGATTATCGTAGCGCCCGTCGACACGGATCTCCATTTCCACCTTCTCGTACCGGCCCACCTTATCTTCTAAGATTTGTATCCCAAGGCTGCGCGCCGGACCAGCCAATCCCAGGGTCGCCAAAGCACATGTGAGCGCAAGACCAATTAATGCCCCGGTAATGACCCGCCTCATAAAATGCTCCCGTCTCTTCACGTCTGTCATTTGTCCAACACCCACATTATAGCGAGGTCCCGGCGAGCCGCAAGTTCTCGGCGTGCCGGCAAAGGCATGCCCGCCCGATATAACCCGCCATTGCAGACGCAGGGGAGGGTCCGACGGAAATGCCCTCGCCACGGAAAATCCAAAAAAGCCGTTATATGGCGGGACCAAGCTGGCACTGATAAGTGTGTCGAACATGAATCGGTCCGGCAACCGTCGGCAAAACGAGGAAAGCTGGACGGACAGGTCAATTGATTCTGCATAAATGTAATTTCGTTGCTGGAAATCGTCGATAGTAGACATAGAGAAGGTACGGTTTCTATTTGGAGGAATTGATGATGATGTGCGGACAAAAATCAAGGCTATTGTTGGCGTGTCTGCTCGTATTGCTGCTCGGAGCCACCGGTGCTTTTGCAATTCACAACGACAATCGCGGCGGCCCCGAGCACGTTGGCGACGTCACGGATCTTCACTTCACCACGATAGGTGCCCATTTCGACGGTCCCGGCCTTTGTATGAACGGTCCCAATATCTGGTATCGCTACACTGCCTCATGCACCGGCCAGGCAACCGTCAGCCTGCTGGGCAGCAGTTTCGATACGATGCTCGCCGTCTACGACTGCCCCGGCTACAATCCGACCATCGATCAAATGATCGGGTGTAACGACGACGCGGAGGGCTCGTATCAGTCGCAGTTGACCTTTGACGTAGTTGCAGGCCGCAACACGTATCTGATCGAGGTCGGGGGCTACGGCACAAATGCCGGCGCAGGTGTCTTAAACATCACTTGTGGAACACCAGAGCCGCCGTCTCCCCCGCCGGCCACGAAGGATGATTGCGCACATGCCACGTCGGTCGGCGACGTCACGGATCTGGCGTTCGATACGACCAACGCCACGTTCGACGGTCCGGGCTTGTGCATGACCGGTCCCAACGTTTGGTACGTCTACACCGCCTCGTGCACAGGCGAAGCGACGGTCAGCCTCCTGGGTAGCGATTATGATACAATGCTCGCCGTCTACAACGGCGCTGACTGCAATCCGACCGCCGGTGACATGATCGGGTGCAACGACGACGTGGCCGGTTCGTATCAGTCGGAGTTGACCTTTGACGCGACCTCGGGCCAGCAATATCTGATTGAAGTAGGGGGCTACGGTTCGGCGACCGGCCAGGGTGTCATAAGTATCAGTTGTGAAGGAACAGAGCCGCCGCCGGCGACGAAGGACGATTGTGCACATGCCACGCTCGTCGGCGACGTCACGGATCTCGCGTTCGACACGACCAACGCGACGTTCGACGGTCCGGGCTTGTGCATGACTGGTCCCAACGTTTGGTACATCTATACGGCCTCGTGCACCGGCGAAGCAACGGTCAGCCTCCTGGGCAGCGCCTACGATACGATGCTCGCCGTCTACAACGGCGGTGACTGCTACCCGACCGCCGGTGACATGATCGGGTGCAACGACGACGTGGCCGGTTCGTATCAGTCGGAGTTGACCTTTGACGCGACCTCGGGCCAGCAATATCTGATTGAAGTAGGGGGCTACGGCTCGGCGACCGGCCAGGGTGTCATAAGTATCAGTTGTGAAGGAACGGAGCCGCCGCCAGCGGCGAAGGACGATTGTGCGCACGCCACCGCCTTGAGTGAGGTGAAGGACCTGGCCTTCGACACGACGAACGCCACGTTCGACGGACTCGGCCTGTGCATGACCAGTCCCAACATCTGGTATTGCTACACCGCTTCGTGCAGCGGCGAGGCAACGGTCAGTCTCCTCGGCAGCGCCTACGACACGATGCTCGCCGTTTACAATGGATGCGGCTGCGATCTCAAGAGTGAGAACCTGATAGTGTGCAATGACGACGCCGAGGGCACCTATCAGTCTCAGGCCACCTTCACTGTCGTCGCGGGTGGGAAGTACTTGATTGAGATCGGAGGCTACGGCTCCCAGACAGGCGAGGGTGTACTCAATATCAGGTGCGAGCAGCAAATTCCCTCCGAGCCGTTCGACCTGGGCGACGCGCCCGACAGCTCGAACAATCGCGGACGTACGATGACCGCCTATCCCGCACAAGGGTTTCTGCCCGCCATCGTGCCGGCGAGATTCCCCACGGTTTACGACGACGGCAGCGGTACCGGGCCTTACGGACCGCTCCACCGTCGAGCCGGCGAGGTCGCCTGCCTGGGTTTGACCACGACGTGGGAAACCGAGGCCGACAGCGGCCAAGATCAGGACGGACAGTTCAACATCCAGCCCAGATCAGACAGTGCGGACCACGACGGGGGCGACGACGGCGTAGTCTTCCCCATCTCCTTCCCAAGCGGCCGCCGGTCTACGTTCGACTACAGCGTGAACGTGATTGAGCCGGGGACGGATCTTTGGGTCAACGTCTGGTGCGACTGGAATCGCGACGGGGATTGGGACGACGTGATCGACACCCCGCAGGGTTCCGTGCCGGAGTGGGCGGTTCAGAACCAGTTCCTCTTCGATCTGCCGGCGGGACTAACGCGCCTCACCACCCCGGCCGTTCTGGCCTGGCACCCGGCAGACGGCCGCACTCGACTGTGGATGAGAATCACGCTCTCCGCACAGCCCTGGAAGGGCGGAAGTAATCCCGGCGAAGAAGGCAACGGCGGTTCCGGCCCCGAAGGCGGTTACGAGATCGGCGAGACCGAAGACTATTTCTTCTTCCCGGATACGAGCCAATCGGTATGCCAGGACTTCAACGGTGACGGAGAAATCAACACCGAGGATCTCGTGTTGTTCACCACCATGTGGCTGGACAACTGTCCAAACTAATCCCGATAAACTCTTTGAATCAGGCTGTGGGCGCCTCAGAGCCCACAGCCTTTTTTATGCGCAGTGGCGGGAACACGCCGCGTTGGGCCGGATCAGATCCCGGCCATCGCCACCGTGCCAAGTTCCTTGCGAATCTGCTCGTAGATGGCGCGGGAGCGCTCCTCACTGCCCATGACACCCACGTGGATGCTCAGCGTGGTGCTCGTGGGACTCGCCGGTTTAATCTTTATCGTGATGATCTGCTCGTCCGAGGTCCTTCCGACGACCTTGGCCCCGAAGACGTCCTTTTGCTTATCGGTGACCTTGATCTCCAGCTTCTCAAGGCCGGAGACGGAAGCGTTGTAGACGGAAGCCATGTCCCGGTCCACGCGGGCGTGTAGAGAGCCCATCGAGTAGGCGGCGGCATTCTCGCCCACCAGTGACGGCGTGCATCCGATCAGAGCGAGCGAAAGGCAAACGAGCGCGGCGAAGAGAATTGACCGGTTTACCAAGACTGTCTTTTGATTCATTTCACATGTCTCCTACATCCAAATAATCACATTTATCATCCTCTGACAAACGAAACAGTCACAAATGTATACACAATATATACTCTATCCGGGAGCAGTGGAAGCGCCAACAAGGGAATTCCTTAAAAATAGATGCCCAAATGCCTACGAGCAGGCCGGACGACGGAGGGCGGAAAACCGATGACGGAAAACTGCCCTCTACCTTCGTTCATCCGCCCTTTATCCTTTAAGGAATCACGGGCAGTAGAATGTGCGAAGGGTGTTGCGCGTCGTGAAGGATGGTTTGTGTCGCCTTGATCCACGTGACGCCCTTGCCAAACGTTTCGCCCGTGTTGAGATTTCGATCGAAGCGGGGGAAGTTGCTACTGGAGATTTCGACCCGGATTCGGTGGCCGGGCAGAAAGGCATCGCTCGTTACCCAGACGTCGATCTCGTAACGGTAGGTCCGGCCGGGCTCAACCAGGGTCGGTCTACCCTTCGAGTCGCGGTAGCGGGCGCGGACAATGCCATCGCACAGATTGAAAGCACGGCCGTCAGGGTGAACGTCCACGAGCTTGGCGGTCCAGTCGGTGTCGTTCGCGGTCGTGGAGGCGTAGAGAACGACCCTGACCGGCCCGGTAACCTCCAGCTCGCTTTCGAGCGGCTTGCTGGTGAAGACCAGAACGTCGCTTCTCTTCTCGACCTCGCTCTGGTCGTGCGGTCCCGCGGGACAGCCGATCAGATTGCACCCGCCGGCGGTCGGAACGGGGTCGTTCGGATCGTATATGAATCTGTCGGAAGGCTCGGTGGAGGGCTTAGTCGTGTTCAACGACCCATCGCCTTCGGCTGTGTTTGCAGAACCCCGGCTGTGAAGGTAGTACGGCGTATATTTGGTCCGCTTCAAGGGCCATTCCTCTTCGTCCCGCCACTGGTTCCGTCCCATAACAAAGATGCGAAAGGCCGGCAGGTCGTCAGCCTCGGTTCGCTGTCCTTTCAACCAGTAGTCGAACCATTTCGTCTGGATATCGCGCAGGTTCATCACCGATTCCTTGCCGAAGTTCAGATCGCCCACCTTGCCGTCACGGCTTATCCCGTGCCCCCACGGTCCCATGATAAGATGCTGATGTCTTCGAGCAGCTTGCGAGCGCGACATCGACCGGACGGCGTTGACGTGGCCGAAGATGCTCCTGGCAAAGATGTCGTACCAGCCGTCGATGGCGCAAATCGGCGCAGTGATGTCTCGCCACTGGCCATGCACACCTCGGACGGCCCAGTAATCGTCAAATTGTGGGTGGGCGACCCAATCCCGCAGATATTGAACCTTTCCACCGACGGCGCGGTCCCACTCGCTAAGCGGCAACGTTCGGAAGGCTTTGTCCCAACCCTTCTGGCCCCACGCAAGTATGGCGGCTGGGTTTGTCAGGTCGGTCGAGACCAGGCTGCCCCAGCCCATCATCAGGGAAATGTTCAGCGCCCCATCGGTATACGCGGCGTCGCCGTACGTATCTACCAGCGGCACAACCGGGAACATGGCTTTGAGATGCTCGCCCGCGTTCGGCGCCGAGATCCACTGGGTGAAGCCCACGTACGAGCCACCCATGGTGCCGATATTGCCGTTACACCACGGCTGGTCCAGTATCCACTTCTGCGTATCCCGGCCATCGTCGCCCTCACTGGCGAAAGGCTCCCACTTGCCCTGGGAGGCCCCTTTGCCCCGACAATCCTGCATCACGACCACGTACCCGCGCCCGGCGTAGAACAACCCGTCGCCATTCTTCTCGTTGCCCTTACCGTACGGGGTGCGGACGAGAATGACGGGGAATTCGTCCTCGGCTTTAGGCAGAAAGATATTCGCCGAAAGCTCGACCCCGTCCCGCATCGGGATCTTCACGTCCGCGCGGACCTGGACTTCATAGGTTTCCGTCGCCGCCGTAAGCGCCTGCGGACTCCATACCAAGACCCAAAGCAGGACGCAGAATACTAGTTCTCGCACAAACGGGACTCTGAGGCGCGCCGGTTTACTCATGGTTTTCCCCTTCTGCATTCTCGTCGAGCGGCTTCACCAGGATACGTTAGCTCTGCGCCGCGGACATATCCTCCGTCTTTGGGGCGCAAAACGCAATCGTTTTTTGTCCGGTCGCGGTATTATTGTTGAGATACGGCTGACTTATGGGTTACTATTCCTGCGTATGAGTATCATTGTCAGAAACAGATGAGGTCAAGAAAATGGAAAAGTTGGTAGGTGTGGCACTGGTATGTGCAGTCTGTATGGTATCAAGCACTCCAGCGTTCAGCAAAGACTATGAGGTTGTCTCGCCCGACAAAGCCCTCGGGTTGAAAGTCACGGTGGACGGAAACATTGCCTTCTCGGTCAGTCACGAATCGAAGGCCCTGATCGAACCGTCCACGATTTCTATGACGTTGGGCGACGGCATGGTCCTGGGCGACGATCAGCAGGTCCTCCGCGTAAGTCGG
This sequence comes from Sedimentisphaerales bacterium, assembly GCA_037381725.1. Classification (GTDB taxonomy): domain Bacteria; phylum Planctomycetota; class Phycisphaerae; order Sedimentisphaerales; family Anaerobacaceae; genus JAFGTG01. The sequence continues at coordinate 290 of JARRQQ010000053.1, read as the reverse complement.
CGACATGTCGATGAGAAGATCTATCCGGCGGTGCCGGCCAAGAACAGGGTGATCCCCGATCAGTTCAATGAAATGACCCTGGAGTTCCAGGGAGGATTCTCGCTGGTCTGCCGCGCTTACAACGACGGAGTCGCCTACCGGTTCGTCACCGGCATCGACAAGGAAATCAAGGTAGCTACGGAACAGGTGAGCTTGAATTTCGCCGGCGACTATTCGATCTATTTTCCGCAGGAAGAAAGCTTCCAGACCCACTCGGAGCGCGAATACAAGTATCTCAAGCTCCATGAGAT